>NZ_JBEXLR010000052.1:0-42580 GCF_040610095.1 Micromonospora sp. NPDC004540 | reverse complement strand
GTCACCGGGGGCTGCTGCGGCAGCGGATCGTCGTCTACCCGCAGGACCTGCACCCGCCGCGCCACCGGTCCCGGCCGCCGGCCGGGTGCCGCCCGGCATCGGCTACCCGGCCCGGGGTACGGGCGACTTCCGCACCGCCACCGGCGTCGGCGCGGTGGCCGGCCGCGGCGGTGAGCTGCTCCGCTACCGGGTCGCCGTGGAGGACGGCATCCGCAACGTGGACGTGGAGCGCTTCGCCCGGGAGGTGGCGGTCACCCTCGCCGATCCGCGCGGCTGGACCGGCGACGGCCGGTGGCGGCTGCAACGGGTGGGGCGTGACGATCCGGCCGACTTCACCGTGCTGCTGACCACCCCGGTGACCCGGGGCCAGCTCTGCGCCGACACCACCGACCACTACACCTCCTGCCGCAACGGCGACCAGGTGGTGATCAACGTGGCCCGCTGGGTGCACGGCGTGCCGCACTTCCCCGACCTCGGCCGCTACCGGCAGTACCTGCTCAACCACGAGGTGGGGCACCGGCTCGGCCGCGGCCACGAACTCTGCCCCCGGGCCGGGGGCCCGGCGCCGGTGATGGAGCAGCAGACGCTCGGCCTGCACGGCTGCACCCCGAACGCCTGGCCCCTGGTGGACGGCGCCTCGCACAGTGGCCCGTCCGGCCAGTACGACGACCCGGTCCCGGCGGAGGACTGACCCGGGGCGGCCTGCGACGGGCGCCCACCGGTGGTGAGATGACCGTATGGAGTACGTGAAGTTCGGGTCCACCGGCCTGGAGGTGTCCCGGCTCTGCCTGGGTTGCATGAGCTACGGCGAGCCGGGCCGCGGCGGCCACCCCTGGTCGCTGCCGGAGCAGGACAGCCGCCCCTTCATCCAGCAGGCGCTGGAGCTGGGGGTCAACTTCTTCGACACCGCCAACGTCTACTCGGACGGCACCAGCGAGGAGATCGTGGGCCGGGCGCTGAAGGACTTCGCCCGCCGCGACGAGGTGGTGATCGCCACCAAGGTGCACGGCCGGATGGGAACCGGGCCGAACCGGGGCGGGCTGTCCCGCAAGCACATCATGAGCGAGATCGACGCGAGCCTGCGCCGGCTGGGCACCGACTACGTCGACCTCTACCAGATCCACCGCCTCGACCCGGCCACGCCGATCGAGGAGACCCTGGAGGCGCTGCACGACCTGGTCCGGGCCGGCAAGGTCCGCTACCTCGGCGCCTCCTCGATGTACGCCTGGCAGTTCGCCAAGGCGCTCTGGGCCGCCGAGCGGCACGGCTGGACCCGGTTCGTCTCGATGCAGAACCACTACAACCTGCTCTATCGCGAGGAGGAGCGGGAGATGCTGCCGCTCTGCCTCGACCAGGGCGTCGCGGTGATCCCGTGGAGCCCGCTGGCCCGGGGCCGGCTGACCCGGGACTGGGGGGAGCGCACCGCGCGGGCGGAGACCGACGAGTTCGGCCGGGCGCTCTACGCGCGTACCGAGGAGAACGACCGGGCGGTGGTCGACGCGGTGGCCCGGATCGCGGGGGAGCGCGGCGTGCCCCGGGCACAGGTGGCGCTGGCCTGGGTGGCCCGCAACCCGGCGGTGACCGCGCCGATCGTGGGCGCGACCAAGCCGCACCACCTGACCGACGCGGTGGCCGCGCTGGAGCTGGAGCTGACCGACGAGGAGGTGGCCGCCCTGGAGGCGCCCTACGTCCCGCACCCGGTCGCCGGGTTCCAGTAGCGGCGGATCAGCGGGGGAACGAGGCCCAGATGTTCTTGGTGTCGTCGGTGGCGTACCAGCCGACGGCGAGCGCGACGGATTCGGCCAGCATCAGCCCGCGCCCGCCCGAGTCGAGCGGGTGGATGTCGCCGAGCCCGGGGGCGGTGCCGAGGTCGTGGTCCGCCACGTCGAGCAGGAAGCAGTCGTCGGTCGCGAGCAGCGTGACGATCGTCGGTGGCCGGCCGTGCCGCAGCGCGTTGGTCGCCAGCTCGGTGGCGACGAGCACCACGAGGTGAGGCACCTCGTCGAGGTCCTCGCCCTGGACCAGGCCGTGCCGGGTCAGCGCGTCGCGCAGCGAGGCCCGCAGCTCACGCAGTTCCTCGGCCGTGGCGAGCACCCAGTGCTCCAGCTCGGCGGCCTGCGGCGGTGGCGGCGAGGTGCGCAGCTGTCCCATGAACCGGACTTACCCTGGGTAGCCGGCAGCTAAGCCGATCCGGGCCGGCTCCCTACCGCAGGGGCGGGAGCTGGCCCGGCCGGTCAGCGGCGGAGCAGGGCGAAGACGCCCCAGCCCAGATACTCCCGCTGGTAGCGGACGTGCCGCACCGGGTCCTCGGTCAGCTCCCGGCGCAGTTCCCCGGCCAGCTCGTCGTCGGGGTTCGCGTCCAGCCAGCGGCGCAGGTTGAGCCAGTGCGCGGCGGCGTACCGGTCCCAGCTGTCCTGGTCGGCGAGGACCATCTCGACCAGGTCCCAGCCGCACTCGCCGAAGAGGCCGACGAGCCCGGGCAGGTCCCGGAACTCCTCCCGCGAGCGGGCGTGGCAGCCGGCCACGGTCTCCTCGTCGGGCGGGTCGAGCCGCCAGTACGGCTCGCCCACCAGGACCATCCCGCCGGGGCGCAGGCCGCGCTCCAGGATGTCCAGGGTGCCGGGGACGCCCCCGCCGATCCAGGTCGCCCCGACGCAGGCGGCCAGGTCGACGCGCTGCTCCGGTACGTGGGTCGCGGCGTCGCCGTGCACGAACCGGACCCGGTCGGCGACGCCCAGCTCGGCGGCGCGCGCCCGGGCGGCGGCGGTGAAGGCGGTGCTCAGGTCCACCCCGGTGCCGGTCACGCCATGGTCCCGGGCCCAGGTGCAGAGCAGCTCGCCCTTGCCGCTGCACAGGTCGAGGATCGAGGCGCCGGGCCGGAGCTTGATCGCCCGGCCCAGGGTGGCGAGCTTGGCGTCGTCGAACGGGTTGAGGATCCGGAGGTCGCCCTCGCGGATGGTGAAGCTACGTGGCAGATCCAATGTGTTCACTCCAAGGGAAGGGTGCGGAAGCCGGAACGAGACGGGAAACGGTCGGCACGGGCACCAGAACACCCTCTTCAGGCAGTTGGAGTGAGTTGGCGGCGAGGCTAGCCGGGCGCCGGTCGTCCGCCAACCGAATTGCCGGTCGGCTGACCGGCGGCACAGAAGCCGCCAGGCCGGGGGAGGTCGTTCGGACCGCGGCGCTCCGCAGCGCTGGCGGCTCCCGGGCTCCGGATCGGTTCACCAGGTGGCATCATCTCCGGCGTGTCCGCCCCTCCTGACCCGAGCAGCCCCGACCTGGCTCCGCCGACCGGCGTGTTGCCGGTGGTCCGCCCTGCCGGCAGCCGGCACCGGGCGCCGGACGACGGCCGCCGGCTGATGTTGTTCGCGGTGGGGGGAGCTGCCCTCACACTCGTGGTCGCCCTGCTCGCGGTGGTCCTCGCCGGTGGCGAGGACGATGCCCGTCCAGGCACCGGCCCCACCGTGGCCGTCGGCACGCCCGCCCCCGCCGAACCCACCGAACCTTCGACCGACGAGGTCTCACCGACGCCCACCGCCTCGCCGTCCCCGTCGTCCCCGGCCCCGCGGCGGTCGGCTGACCCGGCGGAACTCGCGGCCGGGCTGCGTGCCGTGGTGGACGGGCTCGTGGAGCAGCGGCAGCTTCGTCCCCGTGATGGCAGGGAGCTGCGGAAACGGCTGTCGGAGGTGGAGGAGAAGATCGCCGACGGCGAGCCGGAGGAGGCGCGGGAGAACCTGCGCGAGTTCGCCGAGGACCTGGTCGACCTGCGCCGGGAGGACAAGCTGAGCGCACGCGGCTACGACGTCCTCGTGGCCGGGGCCACGCAGCTCGCCCAGGCGCTGCCCGCCCGCTGAGACCCGGCGGCCGGCCGCCCGAGGTTTCCCCGGGCGCCGGCCAGGGCATCGATCTGGTCGTGGACGTCGGGTCGATGCTGGACGGGCGCTACCGGCTGCTGGACCCGCTGGGGACCGGCGGCATGTCGGTGGTCTGGCGTGCCCACGACGAGGTGCTCGGGCGGGACGTGGCGGTGAAGCTGCTCTCCCCGGACCTGGCGGCCGACCCCCAGCTGCTGCACCGGATCCGCGCCGAGGCCCGCTCCGCCGCCCGGCTGCGGCATCCGAACATCGTCGAGGTGTACGACTACGGCGAGGCGGTCGACGGCGAGGGCCCGCCGGTGCCGTACGTGGTCATGGAGGTCGTCGAGGGCCGCTCCCTGGCCCAGCTGCTCACCGGCGGTCCGCTGCCCTGGCGGGTGGCGGTGCTGATCTGCGCCCAGGTCGCCGCCGCGCTGGCCGCCGCCCACCGCCGCGGGATCGTGCACCGGGACGTCAAACCCGCCAACGTGATGGTGGCCGGCACCGGCGTCAAACTGGTGGACTTCGGCATCTCGGCCGCCTCCGGTGACCCGGACGGGCTGTCCGAAGGGCTGCTCGGCACACCGGCGTACCTGGCCCCCGAGCGGCTGGAACAGGGGGCGGTACGGCCGGCCACGGACGTGTACGCCCTGGGGTTGCTGCTCTACCGCGCCCTGGCCGGCCGGTTGCCGTGGCGGGCCTCCACGACCACCCAGATGCTCGCCGCTCACCGGTACCGGGAACCCGCCGCCCTGCCGGACCTCGCCGAGGTGCCCGCCGAGATCGGTGACCTGTGCCGGCGGTGCCTGGCCAAGGAACCGGGCGACCGCCCGCCGGCCACCGAAGCCGCCGCCGTTCTGGGCGCCGCGGCCGGGCTGCCGCCGGCGACCCTGCTGCTCCCCGACGCCGCCACGGACGACGCCGGGTCCCCGACGGAACCCGCACCCACCCGCGCCTGGGCCCCTTCCCTGCGCCCGGTGGCCACGGGCGTCGCGGCGTTCCGGCTCGTCGCGGCGCCGCTCGCGCGGTTGCGCCAGCGCCCTCGGCGGGCCTACTCCGCCGGGGCCGCCGCCGTGGCGCTGCTGGCCGCCGGGGTGGCGGTCCCCGCGCTGTCCGACGGTGAACCCTCCGACCGCACCGCCACCCAGGCCGGCACTCCGGCCGCCGTCGTCGGCATCGGCGAGCGCCGGCCGGAATGCAGCGTCCGCTACGCCCTCGACCGCGCCGTGAACGGCCGATCCTCGACCCAGGTCAGCGTCACCAACACCGGCACCGTGGCGATCGACGACGCGCGGCTGGCGTTCAGCCTGCCCGAGCGGCAGCGCCTCGTACGGGGCGCACCGGGCAGCTGGCGGCAGAGCGGAGACACCGTCCAGGCCCGCATCGGCGACCTGCCGCCCCGCCGGACCCTCACCGCCACCGTGGCGGTGACCTACCGGGACGCCACCTCCCTGCCCGGCCAGTTCCGGCTGAACGACACACCGTGCCGCAGCACCTTCACGGTCGCCGGGCAGACCAGCCGCCCGGCGGACGACAAGAAGGGCGAGGACGGCAACAAGGGCGAGGGCGGGAAGAAGGGCAAGGGCGAGGAGGGCGACGACTAGCGTCATCGCCGGGCCCGGGACGATCGTGGGTCGCCCACACCGTCGCCGCCGCGTAGGTGTCGGCCGCGCGGATATCTGCTGTGGTCTATGTCACGTTAGCCTGCCGGCACGCCGGCCGCCCCGCCGGCGCTCCGACGGGAGAACGCCATGAAGACACCGTGGAAAGCCGCCGCCACCCTCGCCGCGGCCCTCCTCCTGGTCCTGCCCGGCGGCGTCGCCGCCCGGGCCGCGAGCACGCCCTACACCAAAACCCCGGTCGCCGGCTCGCTGCGCACCTACCCGATCTCCGCCGTGTACGTCGCCGGGGTCTCCTCCGGGGGGTACATGGCCACCCAGCTCCAGGTCGCGTACTCGGGGCGGATCCGGGGCGCCGCGATCTTCGCGGCCGGTCCCTACTACTGCGCCCAGAACAACGTCTCCCAGGCCCTCTACGGCTGCGGCGACAACCTCTACCCGACCCACGTCCCCACCCTGGAGAGCTACACCCGCACCTGGGCGTCCTACGGCTGGGTGGACGGCACCGGCAACCTCGCCGGCCAGCCGGTGTACGTCTACCACGGCGGCAACGACAGCACGGTGAAGAAATCGGTCACCGACGACCTGGTCCGCTACTACCAGGACTTCGGGGCGAGCGTCCGCTACGACTCCGGCGGCGCGGCCGGCCACTCCTGGGTCACCCCGTACGGCACGGTCGGCTGCACGGCCACCGCCTCGCCGTTCCTCGCCGACTGCGGCACCGACCCGCAGGGCGCCTTCCTCGGCAAGCTGCTCGGCTCGGTCGCCGCGCCGAACACCGGCCCGCTGGGCGGCACCCTGATCAGGTTCGGTCAGAACACCTTCGCCACCAACGGCTGGGCCAACGGGCTGAGCATGGACGCCAACGGCTTCGCGTACGTGCCGAGCGCCTGCGCCTCCGGCACCACCTGCCGACTGCTGGTGGCCCTGCACGGCTGCGCCCAGGGGTACGCCAAGGTCGGCACCGCCTTCGTCGACCGGGCCAACCTCAACCAGTACGCCGACACCAACCGCCTCATCGTGCTCTATCCGCAGGCGATCGCCAGCGGGGTGAACCCGAACGGCTGCTGGGACTGGTGGGGCTACCTCGGAGCGACGAACTATCCGATCAAAGGTGGCGCCCAGGTCGAGACGATCATGAACATGGTCCGCCGCCTCGACGGCTGAGCCGGGATCCGGCCCGCACCGGCAGGTGCGGGCCGGTGGGCTGCTGCGATACCGTCACCACGTGATGGTCGAGGAGCACTGGTGGAATGGGGTCACCGCCCCTCGTGGGCGTCGTGACGTCTACATCCGCACGGATGGGCAGCGCTGGGAGGTGCAGGCCCAGATCGGCGGCGCGGCCGGCCGGTCGAAGATCCAGGAGTGCCCGAGCCGGGGCTCGGCGAGCATCCTGGCCGGGGCTTGGCGCGGCAGCGGCACCGGCTGGCGCGAGGTTCGCCGCTGAGTTTCGCGGCAGTTCGCGAGGCGTGAAACCGCGCTGATCGCTGCCGGCACGCTTGCCGGCAGCACGACAACCCCCCATTCCCCTCGGTGGTCGAGGTGGCCGATTTCGCCCTGCTCGGGCCGAACGGCGCCGGCAGGACCACCGTGCAGATCCTTTCCACGCTGATCCCGGCGGACGGCGGTTGACCGGCCGAGCCGGGACAGCGCGAGCGCTCGCGCCCCGGGCCAGCGACCGGTGCGCCGCGGCGGCGTCAACGGCGCGTCAAATAAGCGCCGCCCGGCGTACCGGACGTGTGAAGGCTGTCGACGGTCGGCACCCGGCGGGACTGACATGACGTGAGGACGGGCCCGAGCGGGGCCCTCGCCGTCGCCGGAGGCACGCCGTGGCTGTCAATCACGATCAGGGAACCAGGACGTACGGGGAACCGACGCCCACCGGGATCAGCGTGGCGGTCGGTGCCGTGCTGGTCGTCGGGGCGGCGTTGCTGGCGGCGGCCATGTTCCCGGCGGTCGACCGGCCGGGGCGGGTGCTGCTCATGGCGGTGGCTGTCGCGGTCTACGCGGCCGTGGTGGCCGACCTGCGAGCGGTGGCGGCGGTGACGGCGTTGGCCATGACCACCTTCGTCGGGTTTCTCGTGCACCAGTTCGGCCAGCTCAGCGGCCCACCGGACGCCTGGTCGTACGCGGTGGTGATCGTCTTCGCCGCGGCCCTGGGCACGGCCTACCGACACCTCGCCGCGCACCGGTGCGGTGACAGCGCTCACCCGGAAGGGGAGCCCTTGTGAAAAGGACGTCAAGAAACGGCGGGCCGCCGTCATGGTCCCGTTATGGCCCCTGTCCATCCGCCGGCAGGAGCGCTGTGATTGCCCGGCGCGACCGGGAGGCGGTCGCGGGAAACGTCCGGTAAGAGGAGTCAGCCGTGTCTGACGTGGTGTTCGTGCTGGTGACGGTGGCGCTGTTCGCGGCGCTCGCCCTCGTGGTGAGGGGTGTGGAGAAGCTGTGAGCGCGGTGAACGCCGTCGGTCTGGTGCTGGCGATCGGCCTGGGCCTTTTCCTGGTCGTCGCCCTGCTGTTTCCGGAGCGCTTCTGATGACCATGACAACAGCCGGCGTCATCTTCCTGCTGTCCCTGGTGGCGGCGCTGGTCGCCGTCTACAGGCCGTTCGGCGACTACATGTACCGGGCGGTGTCCGGCACCCGGCAGTCCCGGGTCGAGCGTGGGGTCTACCGACTGGTCGGGGTCAATCCGGCCGCCGAGCAGACCTGGGGCGTGTACGCCCGCAGTGTGCTGGCCTTCTCGGCCATCTCGATCCTCTTCCTCTACCTGTTCCAGCGGGTGCAGGACAAGCTCTGGCTCTCGCTGGGCTTCGACCCCGTGGTGCCGCACGGCGCCTGGAACACCGCGGTCTCGTTCGTGACCAACACGAACTGGCAGTCGTACTCGGGTGAGTCGACCATGGGCCACCTCGTGCAGATGGCCGGCCTGGCCGTGCAGAACTTCGTCTCCGCCGCGGTCGGCATCGCCGTGGCAGTGGCCCTGATTCGTGGGTTCGCCCGCAGCCGCACCGGCGAGCTGGGCAACTTCTGGGTCGACCTGACCCGGATCACGCTGCGGATCCTGCTGCCCGTCGCCGTGCTCGGCGCGCTGGCGCTGATGATCGGCGGCGCGGTGCAGAACCTCTCCGGCGGGACCGACGTCACGACGCTGACCGGGGGCATGCAGCACCTCACCGGCGGCCCGGTGGCCAGCCAGGAAGTGATCAAGGAGCTGGGCACCAACGGTGGCGGTTTCTACAACGTCAACAGCGCCCACCCATTCGAGAACCCGACGACCTGGACGAACTGGCTGCAGATCTTCCTGATCCTGCTCATCCCGTTCAGCCTGCCCCGGGTCTTCGGCCGGATGGTCGGCCAGAACCGCCAGGGCTACGCGATCGCCGCAGTCATGGCCATCCTCGCGCTGGCCAGCGTCACCCTGACCAACGTCTTCGAGTTGGCCGGGCACGGCACCGTCCCGCAGGCCGTCGGCGCGGCGCTGGAGGGCAAGGAGGTCCGGTTCGACGTGTCGAACTCGGCGACCTTCGCCGCCGCCACCACCCTCACCTCGACCGGCGCGGTGAACTCGTTCCACGACTCGTTCACATCGCTCGGCGGGATGATGACGCTGGGCAACATGATGCTCGGGGAGGTCGCGCCCGGTGGCGTCGGCTCGGGCCTCTACGGCCTGCTGATCCTGGCGGTGATCACGGTGTTCGTCGCCGGCCTGATGGTCGGCCGAACCCCCGAGTACATCGGCAAGAAGATCGGGTCCCGCGAGATCAAGCTGGCCTCGCTGTATTTCCTGATCACCCCGGCGCTGGTGCTGGTCGGCACGGCGGCGGCGTTCGCCACCGGCAACAACGCCACCGCGCTCAATGTCGGCCCACACGGCCTCTCCGAGGTGCTGTACGCCTTCACCTCGGCCGCCAACAACAACGGATCCGCGTTCGGCGGCATCACGGTGAACACGACCTGGTGGGACACGGCTCTCGGGCTCTGCATGCTGTTCGGCCGGTTCCTGCCGCTCATCTTCGTGCTCGCCCTGGCCGGTTCGCTGGCCCGACAGCAGCCCACCCCCGCGTCCGAGGGCACCCTGCCGACCCACCGACCGCTCTTCGTCGGGATGGTCGTCGGCGTCACGGTGGTCCTCGTGGCGCTCACCTTCCTGCCCGCGCTCGCGCTCGGCCCCCTCGCTGAGGGGCTGTGACCACCATGAGGAAAGAAGACATGTCCGTCACACCCGTGACAACCGGCCCCGGCGAGGAGCCGGTGGCCGGCACCCCCGCCATCCACGGCAACCGGGTCGGCGGGGGTCTGCTGGACCCGAAGCAGCTGATCCGGTCGCTGCCGGACGCGCTGCGCAAGCTCGACCCCCGCACGCTCTGGCGCAATCCGGTGATGCTCATCGTCGAGATCGGCGCCGTCTTCACCACCGTCCTGGCGGTGGCCGACCCGTCGGTCTTCGCCTGGGCGATCACCCTCTGGCTGTGGCTCACCGTGGTCTTCGCGAACCTGGCCGAGGCGGTCGCCGAGGGCCGGGGCAAGGCCCAGGCCGCCGCCCTGCGGCAGGCGAAGCAGGACACCATCGCCACCCGCCTCGTCGGCTGGCAGCCCGGTGCGGCGGCGAACTCCTACCGCGACGAGGCGGTTCCCGCGCCGCAGCTCCGGCAGGGCGACATCGTCCTGGTCGAGGCCGGCAACATCATCCCCGGCGACGGGGACGTGGTCGAGGGCATCGCGAGCGTCGACGAGTCGGCGATCACCGGCGAGTCCGCGCCCGTCATCCGGGAGTCCGGCGGCGACCGCAGCGCGGTCACCGGCGGCACGAAGGTGCTCTCCGACCGGATCATCGTGAAGATCACCCAGAAGCCGGGCGAAAGCTTCATCGACCGGATGATCGCCCTCGTCGAGGGCGCGAACCGGCAGAAGACCCCGAACGAGATCGCGCTGAACATCCTGCTCGCCGCGCTCACGATCATCTTCCTGCTGGCCGTGGTGACCCTTCAGCCGCTGGCGATCTTCTCCAAGGGCTACCAGGCGGCGGCCGCCGACACCGGCGCGATCACCGATGCCGGCGTCAGCGGCGTGGTGCTGGTCTCGCTGCTGGTCTGCCTGATCCCCACCACCATCGGGGCGTTGCTCTCGGCGATCGGCATCGCCGGCATGGACCGCCTGGTGCAGCGCAACGTCCTGGCCCTGAGCGGCCGGGCGGTCGAGGCGGCCGGCGACGTGAACACCCTGCTGCTGGACAAGACCGGCACGATCACGCTGGGCAACCGGCAGGCCGCCGAGTTCCTGCCGGTCGAGGGGGTGACCGCCGCCGAGGTCGCCGACGCCGCGCAACTGTCCAGCCTCGCCGACGAGACCCCCGAGGGCCGTTCCGTCGTGGTGCTCGCCAAGAACGAGTTCGGGCTGCGCGAGCGCGAGCCGGGACTCATCCCGCACGCCACCTTCGTGCCGTTCACCGCGCAGACCCGGATGAGCGGCGTCGACCTCGGCGCGGAGAGCGTCGACGGCGGCGTCCGCCGGATCCGCAAGGGCGCGGCCACCGCGGTGATGAAGTGGGTACGCGAGCACGACGGCCGCCCCACCGAGCAGGTCGGCCAGCTCGTCGACGAGATCAGCGGCATCGGTGGCACCCCGCTCGTCGTCGCCGAGCACATCGAGGGCCAACCGGCCCGGACCCTTGGCGTCATCCACCTCAAGGACATCGTCAAGACGGGCATGCGGGACCGGTTCGACGAGATGCGCCGGATGGGCATCCGGACCGTCATGATCACGGGCGACAACCCGCGTACCGCCCAGGCGATCGCGGACGAGGCGGGGGTGGACGACTTCCTCGCCGAGGCCACCCCGGAGGACAAGCTCGCCCTGATCAGGAAGGAGCAGGAGGGTGGCCGGCTGGTCGCCATGACCGGTGACGGCACCAACGACGCGCCGGCCCTCGCCCAGGCCGACGTCGGCGTGGCCATGAACACCGGCACGTCGGCCGCCAAGGAGGCCGGCAACATGGTCGACCTCGACTCCGACCCGACGAAGTTGATCGAGATCGTCGAGATCGGCAAGCAGTTGCTGATCACCCGCGGCGCGCTGACCACCTTCTCGATCTCCAACGACATCGCCAAGTACTTCGCGATCATCCCGGCCATGTTCGCCGGCATCTACCCGAGTCTGGACACGCTCAACGTGATGCGGCTGGCCAGCCCGGAGTCGGCGATCCTGTCCGCGGTCATCTTCAACGCGATCATCATCGTCGCGCTCATCCCGCTGGCCCTGCGCGGCGTGCGCTACCGGCCGGCAAGCGCGTCGAAGCTGCTCAGCCGCAACCTGTGGCTCTACGGCCTCGGCGGCATCATCGTGCCGTTCATCGGCATCAAGCTCATCGACCTGCTCATCCAGTTCATTCCGGGGATCTCGTGATGCGCCTCCCTACCTGGCTCGCCCAACATCTGGCCGCCCTGCGCGCGCTGCTCGTGTTCACCGTTCTGCTCGGCCTCGCGTACCCGCTGGCCCTGGTGGCCGTCGGCCGGATCCCCGGTCTCGACGGCAAGGCCGACGGTTCGCTGGTGAACGTGAGCGGCAAGACCGTCGGCAGCTCGCTCATCGGCCAGTCCTTCACCGATGCGGACGGCAACCCCGTCCCGCGCTACTTCCAGTCCCGGCCGTCGGCGGCCGGCGACGGCTACGACCCCACTTCCACGGCGGCCAGCAACCTGGGCCCGGAGAGCGTGGTCGACACCATCGCCGCCAACCCCGACGACTCCACCCAGAGCCTGCTCACCCAGGTCTGCTCACGGAGCAAGGCCGTCGGTGAGCTGGACGGTGTGGACGGACGGCGGCCCTACTGCACCCCGGACGGGGTCGGCGCGGTGCTGGCCGTGTTCCGTGCCGACGGACTGACCGGCCCGATCACCCGGGTCGTCAGCGTCAACCAGGTCGCCCCGGCCACTCCCTTCGTCGGCAGTTACCAGGGCGTGCCCGTCGAGCTGGCCCAATCCGACCAGGACTACGTCGCCGACGGCGGGATCATCACCCCGATCCGTGGCGATGCGCCGGCCAGGCCCGCGGTGCCGGCCGACGCGGTCACCGCCAGCGGCAGCGGCCTTGATCCGCACATCAGTCCGGCGTACGCGGAGATCCAGGTGGCCCGCGTGGCGCGCGAACGCGGCGCGGACCAGGCGGCGGTCCGCCGCCTGGTGGAGGAGTACACCACCGGCCGGGCGCTCGGCTTCATGGGCGAGCCCGCGGTCAATGTCCTGGAGCTCAACCTCGCGCTCGACAAGGAGTTCCCCGCCCGCTGACCGGGCCGCCGCGGGCGGGGCCACCACCCGGTGGCTCCGCCCGCGACGTTCGATTGTCCGATGACCGGAGGCCCCGGGAATCAGGGAGGATTGTTTCCGTGCCAAGGGGAGAGCTCCGCATCTACCTCGGGGCCGCCCCCGGCGTCGGTAAGACGTACGCGATGCTGGAGGAGGCCCAGCGGCGTGCCGAGCGCGGCACCGACGTGGTGATCGGCCTGGTCGAGACGCACGGTCGCCCGCACACCTCGGCGATGATCGGGGACCTGGAGGTGGTGCCCCGGCGGACGCTGACCTACCGGGGCACCCTCTTCACCGAGATGGACCTCGACGCGGTCCTGGCCCGTCGGCCCGAGCTGGCCGTGGTGGACGAGCTGGCGCACACCAACGTGCCCGGCTCCCGCAACGAGAAGCGCTGGCAGGACGTGCAGGAGCTGCTCGACGCCGGGATCAGTGTGCTGACCACGGTGAATATCCAGCACCTGGAGTCGATCAACGACGTCGTCGCGCAGATCACCGGCACCGTCCAACGGGAGACCCTGCCCGACCAGGTGGTCCGCGCCGCCGGGCAGGTCGAGCTGGTCGACATGACCCCGGAGGCGTTGCGCCGCCGGATGGCCCACGGCAACATCTACCGACCCGACAAGATCGACGCGGCGCTCGGCAACTACTTCCGGGTCGGCAACCTCACCGCGCTGCGCGAGCTGGCCCTGCTCTGGCTGGCCGACAAGGTCGACGAGCAGCTCGACGCGTACCGGGCCCAGCAGGGGATCTCCGAGACCTGGGAGGCGCGGGAGCGGGTGGTCGTCGCCCTGACGGGCGGGCCGGAGGGCGAGACGCTGATCCGCCGGGCGGCCCGGATCGCCGCCCGCGGCAAGGGCGCCGACCTGCTCGCCGTGCACGTGGCCCGCAGCGACGGACTGGCCGGGGCCGACCCGGCCCAGCTGGCCCGGCAGCAAGTGCTGGTGGAGAGCCTGGGCGGGACCTACCACCAGGTGCTCGGCACGAACGTGCCGGCGGCCCTGCTCGACTTCGCCCGCGGCGTCAACGCCACCCAACTGGTGCTCGGCGCGAGCCGGCGCGGGCGCTTCGCCCAGCTGCTCTCCCGGGGCGTCGGGGTCACCACCACCGCGCTCTCCGGGCCAATCGATGTGCACCTGGTCACCCATGCGGAGGCCGGCCGGGGCCGGTGGGCGGCCGAGGTGCCGGCCGCGTTGTCCCGGCGGCGCCGGCTGCTCGGGTACGCGCTCGCGGTCCTCGGCATGCCGCTGCTGACCCTGCTGCTCGCGGCGCTGCCCGACCTCACCCTGACCAACGACATCCTGCTCTTCCTCGCGGGCGTGGTCGGGGTGGCGCTGGTCGGCGGGCGGTGGCCGGCGCTGGTCGCCGCGCTCGGGGGCTCGCTGCTGCTGAACTGGTTCTTCACCCCGCCCTTCTACACGCTGACCATCGCCGAGGCGGACAACCTCCTCGCCCTCGGGGTGTTCGTCGGGGTGGCCATCGCGGTGAGCTGGGTGGTCGACGTGGCCGCCCGGCGTACCCGGGAGGCCGCCCGGGCCTCGGCCGACGCGCAGACCCTGGCCACCGTGGCCGGCGGCGTGCTGCGCGGTGAACGACCGCTGCCCGCGCTGCTGGACCGGCTGCGGGAGACCTTCGCGCTGCGTGCGGTCAGCGTGCTCGAGCTGGTGGCGGAGGCCGAGGGGCGGCCCGGCCGGGCCCGGGAGGCGGCGGCCTGGCGGGTGGTGGCGAGCGTCGGGGAGGCGCCGCCGGGCAGCCCCGGCGCCGGGGAGACCGCCGTGCCCGTTGACGAGCGGCTCACCGTGGTCCTCGCCGGCCGTCGGCTGGAGGCGGCCGACCGCCGGGTGGTCGAGGCGTTCGCCGCCCAGGCCGCCGTCGCACTGCGTCAGGAGCGGCTCGCCGAGGAGGCCGCCACCGCCCGCCCGCTCGCCGAGGCCGACCGGATGCGCACCGCGCTGCTCGCCGCGGTCAGCCACGACCTGCGTACGCCGTTGGCCTCGGCGAAGGCGGCGGTGAGCAGCCTGCGCAGTCCGGACGTAGAGTTCGACGCCGACGACCGCGAGGAGCTGCTGGCCACCGCCGACGAGTCGCTGGACCGGCTCGGCCGGCTGGTGGCGAACCTGCTCGACATGAGCCGGCTCCAGGCCGGCGTGCTCGGCGTCTCCGCGACCGCGATCGGGCTCGAGGACGCCGTACCCCGGGCCCTGGACGAGCTGGGCCCCCCGGCGGCCGACGTCACCACCGACATCCCCGCCGACCTGCCGGCCGCCGCCGCCGATCCGGGCCTGCTGGAGCGGGTGCTGGTCAACATCGTGGCCAACGCGCTGCGGCACAGCCCGCCCGGTCATCCGCCCACCATCACCGCCAGCGCCCACGCCGGGCTGGTCGAGCTGCGGGTCATCGACACCGGCCCGGGGATCCCCGAGGACCAGTGGGAGCACGTGTTCCTGCCGTTCCAGCGGCTCGGGGACCGGGACAACCAGACCGGCGTCGGGCTCGGGCTCGCGCTGTCGCGGGGGCTGGCCGAGGCGATGGGTGGCAGCATCACCCCGGAGACCACCCCGGGCGGGGGGCTGACCATGGTGGTGCGGCTGCCCGCGGCCGACGAGAGGGGCGACGGTTGACCCGCATCCTGGTCGTGGACGACGAACCGCAGATCCTCCGCGCGCTGCGGATCAACCTGCGCGCCCGCGGCTACGACGTCCAGGTCGCCGACACCGGCGTGGCGGCGCTGAAGACCGCCGCCGGTCACCCGCCCGACCTGGTGGTACTCGACCTCGGCCTGCCCGACCTGGACGGCGTCGAGGTGATCCGGGGCCTCCGCGGCTGGACCACCGTCCCGATCATCGTGCTCTCCGGCCGGGCCGGCAGCGAGGACAAGGTCGCCGCGCTGGACGCCGGCGCCGACGACTACGTCACCAAGCCGTTCGGGGTGGACGAGCTGCTCGCCCGGATCCGGGCGGTAACCCGCCGCCTCGGCGGCGCCGCCCCCGCCGGGCCCGCGCTGCGGATCGGCCGCCACACCGTCGACCTGGCCGACCGGACCGTCACCCGCGACGACGGCGCCGAGGTCAAGCTCACCCCCACCCAGTGGGCCATGCTGGAGAAGCTGCTGCGCAACCCGGGCAAGCTGGTCAGCCAGCGCCAGTTGCTGCACGACGTGTGGGGTCCGGAATACCAACACGAGACCAACTACCTGCGGCAGTACATGGCCCAGCTCCGGCGCAAGCTGGAGGACGATCCGGCCCGGCCCCGGCACCTGATCACCGAACCCGGGATGGGCTACCGCTACCGTCCGTGATCTCCGCGCCTGCCCCTCGCGGGCCGCGAGGTTCCCCTGCCGTGCCGCTCCGGTTTGACCGGCCGGGTCCGGGGGACTCCGCAGGGTCGCCGCACCCGGCCGCGGAGCGGAGGTTCATGGCTGAGAATCGGTCGACGTCACCGCCCGGAGGGTTCGGCCGCCGCCTCGACGAGCACGCGCACGGCGTCGGTGAAGCGGAGCGAGCGCCCACCGGACTGGTCGACAGCGGCGTCTACGTCGACGGCGTGCGGCGAGCCTCCCCGGAAACGCTCGCCGACACCTACCGCTGCCTCCAGGAACTTCACCCGGCGATGGCCTGGATCGGGCTGTGCCGGCCGAACCGGGATCAGGTCGACTCCCTGGCCGACGAGTTCCAGCTACCCGAGCTGGCCGTCGAGGACGCCATCAACGCGCACCAGCGGCCAAAGCTGGAACGCTACGGGGACACGTTGTTCGTGGTGCTCCGCGCCGCCCGCTACCTCGACGAGCAGGACGCGGTCGAGTTCGCCGAACTGCACCTGTTCCTCGGCCCCGGATTCGTGATCACCGTGCGGCACGGCGGGACGCCCGACCTGGCCGGCGTGCGGCGCCGGCTGGAGGCGGATCCATCGGTCCTCACGCTGGGACCCGAGGCCGTGCTGTACGCCGTGCTCGACCGGGTGGTCGACGGCTACGCCCCGGTGGTGGCAGGGCTGGAGAACGACATCGACGAGATCGAGACCGAGGTGTTCGGTGGGGACCCGAACGCCAGCCGCCGGATCTACGAAATCAGTCGGGAGGTCATCCAGTTCCAACGGGCCGCCGGTCCGCTGTTGAAGGTCG
Source organism: Micromonospora sp. NPDC004540 (assembly GCF_040610095.1). Classification (NCBI taxonomy): domain Bacteria; kingdom Bacillati; phylum Actinomycetota; class Actinomycetes; order Micromonosporales; family Micromonosporaceae; genus Micromonospora; species Micromonospora sp. NPDC004540. Next base: position 25,685 of record NZ_JBEXLR010000052.1, on the reverse strand, counting down.
TCGACGCCCTCGCCGTCGGCTTCGACCGGTACGGCACGGACGAGGAACTGCGCCGCCGGTTGCGGGACGTCGCCGACCACCTCACCCAGGTCGTCGAGCGGGTCGGCGGGTTCCGGCACCTGCTCCAGAACATCCTGACCGTCAACGCCACCCTCGTCGCCCAGGCGCAGAACGAGGAGATGCGCGGTCTGACGGCGGCCAGCTTCGAACAGAACGAGGAGATCAAGCGGGTCTCCGCGTGGGCGGCGATCCTGTTCGCCCCGACCTTGATCGGCACGGTCTACGGGATGAACTTCATCCACATGCCGGAACTCGGCTGGCGTTACGGTTACCTGTTCGCAGTCGCGCTGATGGCGGCGGTCTGCGGTGCCCTCTATCTGCTCTTCAAACGCCGCGGCTGGCTGTGACCCCCCACCCCCGGCGCCGGTCCGGCCGGCACCATGGACGGGGCGAGGTCCAGCGGGCGCAGGACGCTGTGCACCTCGACCACCTCGGCGCCGGCCCGCCGGCCCAGGTCGCCCACGGCCCGTTGCAGCAGCTGCCGGCTCGGCGCGGCGAACCGCACCATGGCGTCCAGGTCCGCCGCGATCCACCAGGCCTGGACCGCGCACGGCTCCGCTCGCAGGAAGTCCAGCAACCGGCTGCCGGGCGTGGACACCCGCAGCCGTACGCACACCAACGCCTCGTGCATCCGTTCGTCTCCCGCCCCGGCCGATTCGCCGGGTCTCCGGGTCGGACCGGCGGGCCCGGCCGGCGTCTCCGCCGCGCCGGGGTGGCCCCGGTCCACCAGCCACGTTCTCATGTGTTCGATGCTCCCGCCGTAGTCGGTGCGATCCTGCTCCGACGACGGCGATTTCACGGCGGGGTCGGCTTTCTTCACGCCGCTTCGACGCCCGCCGGCCCGGCAGGTCGGGCCACCGGACGGCGGGGTCGGTGTCGTCGTGGCCAGCTTCGCTCGCTCCGCTGAAGTGGGCACGCGGCGGGCCGGTCGAACCGACTCGACCCGCCGCGGCGACATGGTGCGAGGACGTGGCCAGGGGCGTGCGCAGCCCGGATGCGGGGGCGGCCGTGCCCTGTCTGGACCGCACCGGCCGACCACCCGTCATGGCGGGGCTCGTACACGCCCGCCGGGATGCGCCGGCCCGAACTGGCCACCGTTGTCCTTCCCACCCTCGTCGGGATCCGTACCCGACGGCACACAGCACATCGGGCCCGGGGCACTCTGGGCAACGACCTTCACGCCTTCGCTACGGCCGGCGTCTCTGATTTCACGCCATCGCTACAGGGGCGGCTACCGCTACCGGCCCTGACGCGGGCCGCCGGCCGGCGCGGGCCGCCCGGTCGCCGTCGCGTGCCGCCGCCGGTCGGCCAGCAGCATGACGACCAGCACCAGCACCACCGCGATGAGCTGCGCGCGGGCGTTCAGCCGGGTCCCGACCGGGACGGTGGCGAGGGTGGCCGCGCCGCCGACCAGCCGGCTGAGCACCGGGGCGGCGTGCAGCGAGCGGCGCAGGCCCACGATCCCGGCCAGGTACAGCGCCACCCCGCCGGCCAGCGCCAGCGCCGAGCGCCAGCCGGCCGGCTGCCCCGGATGCGCCACCGCGGCGTGGATGCCGGCCGCCGCCACCACGATGCCGAGCAGCAGCGGGATGTGGCCGAAGCCCACCCGGAGGGCCAGCCGGGACCGGTCCGTGCCGGCCTCCGCCAGCCGCTCCTCCGCCCCCGGGGTGTCGGTGAAGTACGTCCACCACAGCGCCGCCGGCAGCGCCAGCGCCAGGGCGATGACGGCGGCCACGCCGAACCCGACGTGGGTGGTGTCCACGCCCATCCCGATGGCCACCACCGACTCGCCCAACGCGATGATCACCAGGAGCCCGTGCCGCTCGACGAAGTGCCCGGGCTGGAGCCGGAACGCGGGCAGCACGCGCACCCAGGAGATCCGGGGCACCAGGTACGGGACGACCGACTGGAGCGCGAGCGCCGCGAGCCAGCACGCGTACCGGGCCGTGCCGTCGACGAGGCCGCCCACGACCACCAGCAGGGCCGACCCCAGGTTGTAGACGGCGAGCCGGGCCAGTGCCGGACCGATGCCGGCCCGGGTGAACAGCGACAGGTGGACGGTGATCACCACGAGGTAGCCCACGCCGAAGAGCAGCCCGTTGCCGTCGAAGGCGTCCGGCACCGCGACGGCGGCCAGCAGGAAGCCGACCATCCCCGCGAAGAGCAGCAGCTTGTGCGCGGGCACCCGGGGTGGCACCTCGTTGGCCAGCCACACGTACCCGTCGAACATCCACCACAGGATGCCGAAGAGCAGCAGCACCCGGCCCAGCCCGCCCGGCGACAGGTCCTCCTCCAGCACCCGGGTGAGCTGGGTCAGCGTGAAGACGAACACGAGGTCGAAGAAGACCTCGACGGCGGTCACCCGGTCGGCCGGCGCCGGGTTCCCGGGCCCCGGTCCCGCGGGTCTCATGAGGATCGAGCGTAGACCTCCGCCCCGGGCTCGGGGCCGTTCTCCGGCCGCCGCGAACCGTCGGCCCGCGAGACGGCCCAGAGCACCACCGTGCCGAGCAGCGCCGCGGCCGGTGCGATCGCCAGCCCGTACCGGAGGTCGGTCGACACCAGCGGGCCGGCGAGCGCGGAGCCGGCGGCGCTGCCCACCACGAACGCCGTGCTCACCCAGGCGAACGCCTCGGCCACCGTGCCCGGCTCGGCGAGCCGCTCGGCGGTGAGGAAGATGGCGGTCAGCACCGGCGGCAGCGCCAGCCCGCTGACCACGAGCAGGCCGGCCATCGGGGCCGGGCCGGGGGCGAGCAGCAGCGGCAGGAAGCCGGCCGTGAGCCCGGCGGCCAGCAGCGGCAGCCGCCCGGGCCCGCCCGGCCGGGCCCGGGTGTAGAGCAGGCCCCCGGCCAGCGCGCCGGCCGCCTGCGCCGCGAGCAGCCAGCCGCTGAGCCGCCGGTCGCCGGCCGTCTCGGCGTAGCCGGTCACCGCCACCGCGATGCTGCCGACCGCCGCGCCGACGCCGACCACGCCGGCCATCAGCCCGGTGAACCGGGGTACGCGCAGCGGACCGGCCCAGTGCCGGGCCGCCGGCACGCCGCGCCAGGCGCGGACGGCGGGGCTGAGCGCGTACGCCGCGGTGCCGGCGAGCTGGAGGATCCCGGCGGCGACCAGCCCGGCGGCCGGGCCGGCCAGGGTCACCGCGAGGAGGGTGACCAGCGGGCCGACCACGAAGATCACTTCCTGCACGGCGATGTCCAGCGTGTACGCCGTGGGCACCGTGGTGGGCGGGAGCAGGGCGGGCCAGAGGGTACGCAGGCAGGCCTCCAGCGGCGGCGTGCCGAGCCCGGCCACCGCCGCGCCGACCACGGCGCCGGTGACGTGCCCGCCGGTCAGCGCCACCGCGCCGAACCCGAGGCCGGAGAGGATCGCGGCGCCCCACAGCACGGGCGGCTGCCGCCAGCGGTCCACGGCCCGGGCGAGCAGCGGCGTGCCGACCGCCATCCCGGCCGTGTACGCGGCGACCAGCAGCCCGGCGGCGGCCAGGCTCAGCGACTGGCGGGCGAAGAGGAGCAGGGCCAGCGGTCCGCTGGCGGTGGGCAGCCGGCCGACCTGGCTGCTGAGGAGGACCCGGAGGACCTGGGGTGCGCGCAGCACCACCCGGATCCCGGAACTGTCGACGGACATGGGGCATCGCTCCCGGTGCGACGTGACGGGGAAGAGGAGGCGTCCGGTGCCGGGGCGCCTCAGGGAGCGAAGTCGGCCCGCTCGTGGTCGTTGCCGTAGAGCGGCAGGGCAGGGGTGAGCCACTGGGCGTACGCGGCCGCCGCGGCCTCCACCGGGATCACCCGCCGACGGTAACCCACCGGCCGCCTGGACGGAAAGTGCTGATTGGAGGATTTGGGATGTTATGCCCCGATAGTCTCGGGCCTGCCGTGCCGAGCCGCTGACCCGGGAGACAGCCCATGTCGCATCACCTTGACACCCCGCTCGCCGCCCAGAGCGGCCAGCTCTACCTCGACGACCTCTACGTCTTCGACGGCGAGCGCGGGACCGTCCTGGTGATGGACGTCAACAGCTCGGTCACCCGGGCCGACATCAAGCCCGGCTTCCATCACGAGGCGCGGTACGAGTTCAAGATGCACGTCGACGGCAGCGAGATGGAGGAGCTGACCTACCGGGTGGCCTTCGGGGAGCTCGACGGCCAGGGCGGGCAGGAACTCGCGGTGCACGCCCTCACCGGCGCCGAGGCGTACGACGACGGCGCCACCGGCACGCAGGTCGCCCAGGGCCGCACCGGCGAGGAGGTGACCGGCGGCAACCTGCGGGTCTGGGCCGGGCGGATCACCGACCCCTTCTACATCGACCTGGACCAGCTCGCCACCGTCAACGACGCCTTCAAGAACGGCGCCCGGCTGGACCGCTCCGCATGGCGGCCGGAGAACGCGAAGAACAGCTTCGCCGGCACCACCGTCGACTCGATCGTCCTCGAGGTGTCCCGGGACGAGCCGATGCTGCGTGTGGGCACCCGGATCGGCGTCTGGGCGGCCACCAAGCTGGCCACCGACGCCGGTGGCTGGCGACAGATCAACCGCGCCGGCCACCCCATGATGTGGCCGATCTTCTGGCCCACCGACACCGACTTCTCGAACCCCGCCAACACCCGCCACCCCTGTGAGGACCTGCGGGCCGACGGGGAGGAGATCGCCTCGACGGTCGCCCGGGTGGTGGCGGCCAACGGCACCGCGCCGGACCCGGGGGCGTACGGCTGGAGCGTGGCCCGCGAGGTCTACCCGGACGTGCTGTCCTACCAGGTCGGCACCCCGGCGAACTACGGGTTCGCGACCCGCAACGGGCGCACCATGGCCGACAACGCGCCCGAGGTGATGTTCTCCCTGGTGCTCAACACCGGGATGACCTCCGGCCTCACCCCCGACGTCACCAAGGACGCCCGGGCCGCGTCCTTCCCGTACGTGGTCCCCGCCGGGCGGTGAGTTCCTGAGCAAGGCTGGGCCCGCGCCCGCCGTCCCGCGTCCGGCGGTGCCGCGACTGCTGGTGCTGCTGGCCGTCGCGTCGGGCGTGCTGGACGTGGTCTGCGTGACCCGGCTCGGCGGCTTCTTCGCCAGCGTGATCACCGGCAACCTGGTGCAGGTCGGCCGCGCTCTCGCCGCCGGAGACCTCCGCGCCCTGGCCGGCGGGGCCGTCGCGCTGGGCGGGTACGCGGCCGGGGTCGGTGTCGGCAGCCAGGCGTTGCGCCGCGCCGGGCCGGGGTGGCACCGGCGTACCACCGTGGTCGCGACGGCCGAGGCGGCGCTGCTGGTCGTGGTGGCCGCCGGCTGGCTGGCGACCGGCGCGCGGCCCGGCTACGGCACCGGCCTCGTCCTGCTCGGCCTCGCCGCGGCCGCCAGCGGTACGCAGACCGCGCTCACCCTGAGCGCCGGGGTGCCCGGCGCGTCGACCACGTATTTCACCGGGTCGCTGACCGACGCGGTGCGGCGGGTGCTGGCGGGCCCGCACCGGTTCGCCGCCACGCGGGGTGGGCTGGGCCGACTGGCCGGGCTGCTCGCCGGGGCGGCGCTCGGCGGGGTGCTGCTAGAGGTCGCGCCGGCGTGGGCGCCGGCGCCCGCGGCGGCCCTGGTCCTGCTGGTTTCCCTCGTCGCGCTCCGCCGTAGGTAGGAAATCTTCGTTTGAGTTATTGACTCAGGTGACCAGCCCGAAGCGGTAGGGGTCGCCGTCGTCGACGACGCCACCGGGCAGACGCTCCTGGCCCTGGCCGGAGCCGGGCGACCCGCCGGTCCGCGGCTCGACGTGGTCCCCGCGTAGCGGCAGGCGGGACCACCGGGCTCCGGTGGCCCCGCCACGCCGGGCTGCGGACGAAGCCGATCGGGCGGCGGGTTGTGGGAGATTGTCATCATCGATGCGTGTGGGAAGACCTGGTCCGGCAAAGAGGTGCTCCACCGGGCGACGAAGCCGCGGACCCGACCCGTCCCCTGGCGGCTGCCCGCATCGACAACCGCACCAACCTGCTCGTCGCCGAGTACAACGCGATTCGCGCCGCGATGGCGCAGAAGGCCGGGGCGTCGCACGCCCTCGTCGGCGCCTACCTGACGGTGGTGGCGGTGATCCTCGGGTTCGTCGTCGCGAACCGGGCCGATCCCCGCCTGCTGCTCGCCGTTCCGGTGCTGGCGGCGATCTCCGGGATCACCATCCTCCGGCGCCGGCAGGACCGTGAGGCGGCGAACCGGTACATCCGCGACGTGCTCCGGCCGGTCGCCGTCGAGTGCTCCGGCGATGACCGGGTGTTCCGCTGGGACGACTTCTACGCGCAGCAGAAGGGCTCCCGCTCCCTGCTGTACGAGTTCGGGCTGCAACTGGTCTTCCCGCTGTCCGGGTTCGTCTGCCTGTTCGTGACCCTTCCGCTCCTGGGCTCGGCCGGGGAGTGGCTGGCCTGGCTCACGGGGCTGGGCTTCCTCGTCGCGCTGGTCACCACGTACGTCCACCAGAACCGGACCCACCTCGCCCGGGCGGTGGCCGGCGCCCGCGCCGTGGGTCTCAGCCTCGCCCGGAGGCTACGTGGGTACGGACGGGGCGGCGGCCTCTCCTGAGCGGTGGTCGACGGTGGCTGTCGAAGCCGATGCCCCAGCCCCGACGGGCGGATCGCCAAGGTCAACGGGGGTCGCTCCCTGGCGACGCGGGGTGTCCCGCAGGTCGCTAGACTGGGCGCTCGCGCCCTCGTAGCTCAGGGGATAGAGCATCGGTTTCCTAAACCGTGTGTCGCAGGTTCGAATCCTGCCGGGGGCACCAGGTCACACCTTGATCACCGATCACTGTTCCGCCGTCCGGGGCTCTCGTGCCCGCTGCGTGCGGGGCCACCTGAAGATTGTCCGCCTGCACGCGACCTCGGACGAGATCAGCCCAAATGGGGAGATCTCCGAAGCCCCGTGGGCGGTCGTCGACCTTACGGAGTTTCCTGGCAACGCGGCGGTCTCGAAGTGGGTGTATTCGGCCCTGGCAGGCGCACTGCTCGACGCCCTGGACTGGCGTACCCACTAGCTGGAACCTGAGGGACTCCGACGGAGTGATTCGACCGACTGGCCAGGACGCTGGTTACCTGCGGGCGATGGTCGACGGATTGTTGCCGGCTCGATCGGCACCGGGCCGCCTCCCGTTTGGGGCGGCCCAAGCAGGGCGACGACTGCCGCCACGATCGTGTCGATGGCCGGCGCTCCCTGCTCTGAGATGTCGACCTCGACGACGGCGTCGACGCCCTCCGGCGGTTCGAAGATCGACCGCTTCATCTCACCCTGCTGGAACAGGGACAGGAGTTGCTGGTCGATGGCCCCGCCCTCGGCCGCTCGAGCACCGAGTCGCCGGCCGATGACCGACTCCTCGGCGACGACGTGAACGGCCAGCACTCGGGCGCCATCTGCGAGCAGCACGCCCAGCAGTTCGTCGGACAGCACCGAGGACTCCACGACGAAGCTCACCCCGGAGGCCGCGAGCAGGCGGACCGCGTCGACCATCACGGCCTCGGCCCGGCGGCTGACCGGACCGCCGGCAACGTGGAAGTCCGCGTCGAGCCGGACCCGCCCGTCCTCGGCGACGGACGCCGAGGACAGCCCAAGACCTGTCTTGATCTCGTCGCGGGTCAGGAACGGGATGCCGAAGCGGCCAGCCGTCAAAGAGGCAATGGTGGTCTTCCCCGCCCCCGGACACCCGCAGACAGCGATCACCAACGGCCGTTCCCTCGCCAACATCCACCGATCCTGGCAGACCCGCGGACAAGCTCCGGACGTGCCCCCGCAGACGCCCTGGTCACTCGGGGTGGCGGTGGTCGTCCACGGGTCTCCGCCCGAACTTGCCGGCGACCGCGTGCTCGGTGTCGGTGACCTCTCCCGTCTCCAGGAGTTGCTTCAGCCTGCGCAGGTTCGCCGCTACCTCGGCGGCGGGCGGCTTCCCGACCAGGGTCAGCGCGATGCGGCCCAGTCTTCCGAAGGGTGTCTTCAGCACCTCGTGGACCTCGGTCCGGCCCGGGTCGGACCCCGGCGTGAACCGGACCGTCCAGTGCGTCCTCACTCCGGGCGCGGAAGCGGTCTCGTACTGGAGCAACTGGTTCGTGCGCTCCTCGGTGAGCCTTACCGTGGACCTCAGTCTGACGCCGAGTGGTCCCCGAATCGTCCATCGGAACGTTGCTGGCCCGATCTGTTCACTGGCCATGACGTCGCCCAGGAAGCGGGGCAGGTTCCGGAAGTCGCGGTAGAAGTTGAAGACGTCCGCGACCCGGCGCTCTATGGTCACGCTCGCCTCGGCCGGGTTGTCGCGGAGGTGGGGCGGTGTGTGGCGCATGGCTGCCTCCGATGGATTCTTCCCATTTCAGCCCCTGTTGCGATCCAGGCCGCTTGCCCGAGCGCCCGTCCACCAAACCTGGCGGGACAGTGTGCGCCCGCGCCCGCTACACTTTCATCGTCAATCGGCGATAAGCGATAGAGGGAGGCGGGAGTGGACGAGCTGCTCGACCGGGTGACCGCACAGACCTATGCGTCCTGGTTCCGGGCGCTGGCGGACCCGACCCGGGTGCAGATCGTCGAGTACCTGGCCCGCCAAGCCCGGCCGATGAGCGTGGGCGAGATCGTCGCCGCCGTCGGGCTGGCCCAGTCCACGGTCTCCCAGCACCTCAAGATCCTCACCGAGGTGCGGTTCGTACTCGTGGAACGGGTCGGCACCGCCCGGCACTACCGCATCAACGACGCCTGCGTCGATTGCTTTCCCTCCGCCGCGGACGTCGTCATGGGCCGACCCGCCCCCAACCCGCAGGGAGCCTGCTGATGGCCGGCATCACCGTCCGACCGATGACGGCGGAGGACGCCGACGCGGTGCTGGCGATCTACCAGGCCGGTCTCGACGCCGGCGACGCCAGCTTCGAGACCACGGCTCCCACCTGGCCGGCGTTCGACGCCGCCAAGCTGGCGGAGCATCGGCTCGTCGCCGTCGAGGCGGACGGCACCGTCATCGGCTGGGTCGCCGTCTCACCGACCTCGACCCGCGCCGTGTACGCGGGGGTGGTGGAGCACTCCGTGTACGTCAGCCCCGCGGCTCAGGGACGGGGCGCGGGCAGGCTGCTCCTGGACGCGCTGATCGCCTCCACCGAAGCGGCCGGCGTGTGGACCATCCAGTCCGGTGTCTTCCCCGAGAACACCGCCAGCCTCGCCCTGCACCGACGGGCCGGCTTCCGGGTCATCGGCACGCGCGAGCGGGTCGGCCGGCACCACGGCCGGTGGCGTGACGTCATCCTCCTGGAACGCCGCAGCCCGGCGGTCGACTGACCGCGCCGAGCCGTGTGTCGCCGGTGCCGTCTGCTGCCGACATCTCCTTACCGGGGCGTCTCCCAGTCGGGCCCTGTGCCGGTCAACCCGGTCGCCACAGCTCGCGCCCGGTCCACGATGAGTTGAGCCGCCGACCGCGCCTCCGCGAGCGTGCGTTCCGCGTCGCGCGCGGCCTCTGCCCGATGGTTCTCGGCCTGCTCCTCGGCCAGGCGAAGGATCTGTTCGACCCGAGATCCCAGCTGCGCGAGCGGGGGGCCCTCTCCCGACGGCCGGGCCGCCGCCTCGTCGCCGGCCGCCGCCCGCGACCCGAACACGGCCAGCCCGACGCCCAGCACAGCGACGGCGATCCCGGGCCAGGTGGCGGTCGCGCCGAGACGGGTGCCCACCACCGCACCGACACCGAGTCCGACCAACAGGGCCGGCAGCATCTTCATCGGCTCTCCCGGGCGTGCGACACGGACACCACCTGATCGAGGTTCACGATGGCAGTCCAGGTCAAGACATGCCTGGTTCCGAGAGAGGCGGCGCGGCTGCCCTAGGGTGGCCTGCGTGCCGCGCATCGAACTGACCACGAGGGTCGGTGCCGCCCCGGAGGCCGTCTTCGACGCCTGCCTGGACGTCGGCCTGCACACCGCGTCGATGGGCGCCAGCGGCGAACGCGCGACCGGCGGCGTCACGACCGGCCGTCTGGCGGCCGGTGACATCGTCACCTGGCAGGCGCGGCACTTCGGCCTGCCGTGGCGCATGACCGTCCGGATCACCGACCACGAGCGGCCGCACCGGTTCGTGGACGAGCAGGTCAGTGGCCCGTTCGCCCGGTGGCGCCACGAGCACCTCTGCGCGCCCGACCCGGTGGATCCGTCGGCCACGATCATGCGCGACGTCGTCGAGTTCAGCGCCCCGCTGGGACCGGCCGGCGCCCTGGTGGCCCGCGCCGTCCTGCGGCCCTACCTGCGCCGGCTGATCACCCGCCGCAACGCCTTCCTGGCCGAGTCGCTGGTCAGCCGGGCAGGCGGTACACCGAGACGTGGGACCGGGACTCGGCCGTGAACTCCGCCCCGGACCAGTCCGCGTACCTGGCCTCCAGTTCGAATCCGGCGAGCTGGCCCATGAGGTCCAGCTCCGCCGGCCAGATGTAGCGGTGCGGGCTGCGGCCCAGCCGCGCCTCGCGGCTCTCGCCGAACCGGAAGTGGTGCGACACGACCTGCTGGCGCAGCACGTCGTAGGTGTCCAGGCCGATGTAGCCGGGCTCGGCGCACCACACCATGGCCTGCTGGCCGGGGGGCAGTTTGCGCAGCTCTGGCACCCACAGCTCGATCACGAACCGCCCGCCCGGCCCGAGGTGGCGGGCCGCGTTGCGGAAGCAGGCGACCTGTTCCGCCTGGTCGAGCAGGTTGGAGATGGTGTTGTAGACCAGGTAGACGAGGGTGTAGTCGCCCGGCGCCGTGGCGGTCGCCATGTCGCCGACGACCACCGGGATCGTCGCCCCGTCGGCCTTCGTCCGGAGCTGTTCGACCATCGGTACGGACAGCTCGATCCCGGTCACCGGCACGCCGCGTTCCGCGAGCGGCACGGCCACCCGGCCGGTGCCGACGGCGAACTCGAGCGCGCGGCCGTCGCCCGCGAGGGCGGCGAGGCGGTCCACGGTGGGCCCGAGGACGTCCGGCGCGAACATCCCGGTGCCCGGTGTGTCATAGCGCTGGGCCGTCTCGGCGTCCCAGATCTCCTCCTGGCGCATGGCGCCCACGATGGCCGTCGATCCCGGCGCTGTCCACCGGGTTTCCGTCTGCGGGCGGCCCTCCGATGGCGGTTCCGGAAGGCCGGCACGGGAGAAGGCGATAGCCTGCGATCGGGGTGCCGCGTGGCGTGACGATCGGGGCTCGCGGGTGCCGGATGGTCTCCGTCGGTACCCTGCTAGTCCTGGCCTGCCCGCGACGACATGGTGGTACTTCGTGAACGATCTTCGAGTGGTGGCGTTCGACCTGGACGACACCCTGGCGGTTTCCAAGTCCCAGATCGATCGTCGGATGGCGGAACTCCTCGGCCACCTGCTCACCGAGGTGGAGGTGCTGATCATCTCCGGTGGCCGGTTCGAGCAGTTTCAGGCGCAGGTGCTGGCCCACCTCGACCTGAGCGAGGAGCAGTGCCGGCGGCTGCACCTGATGCCGACCTGCGGCACCCGCTACTACCGCTGGATGGACGGCGACTGGCGGCTGGTCTACGCCGAGGACCTGAGCGAGGCCGACAAGGCCCGGGTCGTCGCCGCGCTCACCGAGTCGGCGCAGGCGCTCGGCCTCTGGGAGTCGAAGACCTGGGGCGACATCATCGAGGACCGGGGCAGCCAGATCACCTTCTCGGCGCTGGGCCAGTCCGCGCCGCCGGCCGAGAAGTACGGCTGGGACCCGGACGGCAGCAAGAAGAAGCGGCTCCGGGAGGCGGTCGCCGCGAAGCTGCCCGACCTGGAGGTCCGGGGCGGTGGCTCGACCTCGATCGACGTCACCCGCAAGGGCGTGGACAAGGCGTACGGCATGCGGAAGCTACTCGAGTTCCTGGACCTGAAGATCGACAACGTGCTCTTCGTCGGTGACCGGCTCGACGTGGGCGGCAACGACTACCCGGTGAAGGACATGGGCATCCGCTGCGTCGCCGTCACCCGCTGGGAGGAGACGGCCGACTACGTGGAGGCCCTCGTCGACGACCTGGTGAAGCTGCGGGCCGAGCCGGCCTGACCGCCGCCCCGGGACGTGGGGCGGCGGCCAGGAGCGGGCGTCAGAGGGCCGCGCGGATCGCCTCGGCGAGTGTCGTCGGGGTGCGGCCGAGCAGCCTGGCCAGGTCGTCGCCGACCGCCAGCTCGCCCTGGGCGAGGCCCCGGTCGCCGTCGGCGAGCACGGCCGCGTACCCCTCGGGCAGGCCGGCCGCGACCAGCAGCTCGGTGTACTTGTCCACCGGCAGGTCGAGGTAGGAGATCGTCGTGCCGGTCTGCCGGGAGATCTCGGCGGCCAGCTCGGTGAGGGTGAACGGCGCGCCGCCCAGCTCGTACACCTTGCCGGCCTGGCCCTCGGTGGTGAGCACCACGGCCGCGGCCTCGGCGTAGTCGGCGCGCGTGGCGGCGCTGACCCGCCCGTCACCCGCCGCGCCCGCCACCCCGTGCTGGAGGTACGTGGGGAGCTGGGCCGTGTAGTTCTCCAGGTACCAGCTGTTGCGCAGGAACACGTACGGCAGGCCGGAGTCGCGGATCAGCTGCTCGGTGGCCTTGTGCTCGGCGGCGAGCACCAGGGTGGAGGTGTCCGCGTTGGCGATGCTGGTGTAGACGATCAGCCCGACGCCGGCCTCCTTGGCGGCGGTGACCACGTTGCCGTGCTGCACCACCCGCTTGCCGACCTCGCTGCCCGAGACGAACATCAGCTTCTCGGCGCCCGCGAAGGCCGCCTGGAGCGACCCGGGGTCGTCGTAGTCGGCCCGCTGGGTGACCACGCCCAGCTCCGCGAGGCTGGCGAGCCGGCCGATGTCCCGGCCGACCGCCACGATCTGGTCGGCGGGTACTCCTCGGTCGAGCAGCGAGGAGATGATCTGCCGGCCGAGTGGACCGGTGGCGCCGGTGACGACGATGGACATGGGCACTCCCTGTTGGTTGCGTCATCAACTGTCTTCCCACGCCAACGGGAACAACTCCCCGTTACTTCCCGTTGGAGAGTAGGCACCTTCAAGTTCGGTACGCACTGAAAGAGAGTGGTGACGTGCAGGCGGACCCATTCAACCGGAACTGCGGCAGCCGGAAGGTCCTCGACCGGATCGGCGACCGCTGGAGCGTGCTGATCGTGCTGACTCTGGCTGACGGCGACAAGCGCTACGGCGAGCTGGCCGAGCGGGTCGACGGGATCAGCCAGAAGATGCTCACCCAGACCCTGCGCGGCCTGGAGCGGGACGGCATCGTCACCCGCACCGTGCACGCCAGCGTCCCGCCCCGGGTGGACTACGCGCTCACCGATCTCGGCCGCAGCCTGCTCGACCTGGTCGCCGGCCTGGAGGCGTGGGCCACCACGCACCTGACCGAGGTAGAAGCCGCCCGCGCCCGCTACGACGCCCGGAGCTAGTTCCGGAACCGGCCGAGTCTGGCGGTATCGGTGTCGATGCGGTAGGAACGCGCAGAGAGCGCTCTCCGTACCCATCACCGAACAGGCAGGCAGATGAGACCACTCGACCCCTCCCGCCGCCGCTTCCTCGCCCTCACCGCCGCCTCGGCGGCGTCGGTCACCGCCCTCGGGCTCCCGGCCGTGCCCGCCGCCGCGTCCCCGGCCGGCGAGGACGCCGCCGGCGAGCCCGACCTCGGCCCCAACGTCCTCGTGTACGACCCGGCCACCCCGGTCGAGGAGATCCAGTCCGACCTGGACCGGATCTTTGCCGCCCAGGAGCACAACGAGATGGGCTTCGACCGGTACGCCGTGCTGTTCAAGCCCGGCCGGTACGAGGTGAACGCCCGGCTCGGCTACTACACGACCGTGGCCGGCCTCGGCGCGCACCCCGACGACGTGGAGATCCACGGCGCGGTGCGGGTGATCGGCCAGCCCGACCCGAACTCGCAGGCCGGCATCTCCGCGCTGACCAACTTCTGGCGCTCGGCGGAGAACCTCGCCGTCAGCCCGACCGACTGGTCGAACCAGTGGGCGGTCTCCCAGGCGTCGCCGATGCGCCGGGTGCACATCAAGGGCATCCTCTGGCTGGAGCCCGGCAACGGCGGCTACTCCAGCGGCGGCTACATCGCCGACTCCAAGGTGGACGGCATCACCATCAACGGCTCACAGCAGCAGTGGCTGACCCGGGACAGCGAACTCGGCGGCGACTGGACCAACGGGGTCTGGAACCAGGTCTTCTCCGGCGTCGTCGGCGCGCCCGCGCAGGGCTTCCCGAACCCGCCCTACACCACGCTGCCGACCAGCCCCGTGACCCGGGAGAAGCCGTACCTCTTCGTGGACGGCGCGGGCCGCTGGCGGGTGGCCGTGCCCCGGCTGCGCCGCGCCACCGCCGGCACCACCTGGGGCGCCGGCGCCGCGCCGGTGCCCTCGCTGCCGCTGGCCGACTTCTTCATCGCCAAGCCCACCGACTCGGCCAAGCGGATCAACCAGGAACTCTCCCGGGGCCGGCACCTGCTGCTCACCCCGGGCGTCTACCACCTGGACCGGGCGCTGCGGGTCAAGCACCCGGACACCGTCGTGCTCGGCCTCGGCATGCCCAGCCTCGCCCCGACCACGGGCGACGCCGCCCTGCGGATCGAGGACGTGGACGGCGTCCGGATCGCCGGCGTGCTGGTCGACGCCGGACCGGTCGAGTCGGAGGTGCTCGTCGAGGTCGGCAAGCGGCACAGCCACCGGTCGCACGCCACCGACCCGATCTCGCTCCAGGACGTCTTCTTCCGCATCGGCGGCCCGTACGCGGGCCGGGCGGTGACCAGCCTGGTGGTGAACAGCCGGCACACCCTGATCGACAACATCTGGGCCTGGCGCGGCGACCACGGCAAGCCGGGCACCATCGGCTGGACCGTCAACACCGCCGACACCGGCGTGGTGGTCAACGGCGACGACGTGACCGCGTACGGGCTCTTCGTCGAGCACTACCAGCGCTGGCAGACCATCTGGAACGGCGAGCGCGGCCGGACCGTCTTCTACCAGAGCGAACTGCCCTACGACCCGCCGAGCCAGGCGGCCTGGCGCAGCCCGACCGGCAACGGCTGGGCCTCCTACAAGGTCGCCGACCACGTGCGCGAGCACGAGGCGTGGGGGCTGGGCGTCTACTCGTACTTCAACCAGAAGGTGGACATCCGCTGCGACCGGGCCATCGAGGCGCCGCGCCGGGCCAACGTGCGGTTCCACGACGCGATCACCGTCTTCCTGGACGGCAGCGGCGGCATCGAGCGCACCGTCAACGAGGCCGGCACCCCGGTGGTCGGCTCGTACGGCACCAGCCCGGTGGTCAGCTACCCCTGATCCGCCGACGAACGACCGGCGGCCGGCGGGGATCACCCCGCCGGCCGCCCCCGTTGTCGGCCGCCCCGCTCAGGCGGGAAGCTGCTCCGCCCGGGTGACCACCTGGTCGATGAGGCCGTAGTTGCGGGCCTGCTCGGCGGTGAACCAGCGGTCCCGGTCCCAGTCCTGCTGGATCTCGTCCAGCGTGTGTCCACTGTGCCCGGCGATCAGCTCCTGCATGGTCCGCTTCACGTGCAGCATGTTCTCCGCCTGGATGGTGATGTCGGCGGCGGTGCCGCCCATCCCGCCGGACGGCTGGTGCATCATGATCCGCGAGTGCGGCAGCGCGAACCGCTTGCCGGCCGCGCCCGCGCAGAGCAGGAACTGCCCCATCGAGCCGGCCATCCCGAGGGCCAGCGTGGCCACGTCGTTCTTGACGTAGCGCATGGTGTCGTAGACGGCCATGCCGGCGCTGACCGAGCCGCCGGGCGAGTTGATGTAGAGGAAGATGTCCCGCTCCGGGTCCTCGGCGGCCAGCAGCAGGATCTGCGCGCAGATCTGGTTGGCCGAGGCGTCGGTGACCTCGGTGCCGAGGAAGATGATCCGCTCCTTGAGCAGCCGCTCGAAGACCCGGTCGCCGAGGGTCGGCTGTCCCTCGTCCAGCATCCAGATGCCGTATCCCATGACCTGACCACCCTCCGTGCCCGCCGGTGGGCGTAGGGACCGCCCGGCAACCGGCGGTCTCCAGCCTCCGGCGGGCGGCGCTCCGCGGCCCAGGCTTTCTGCCCGCGGCAGATCCGCCGTCGGCAGAACCCGCCGGGCCTAGGCGGCGGTCAGCCGCCGCCGGCCCGCCCGGGCCCGCCGCCGGGCCAGAGTGACGGAGGTACGCGGACGGTGGCGGGCGGCCGGCGCGGAGGGGATCAGCCAGATCCGGGTGCCGGTGCCGAACGCGGTCGGGGACGCGTACCCCAGTTCCGGGCCGACCGGCGCGGGCGCGGTGCCCGGCAGCCGCAGTGCCCCGCCGAGCAGCGGGACCGGGGCGACCGGCCGCCGGGTGGCGTGCAGCCGCGGCCCGCCGACCCGGAGCTGCGGCCCGGTCCGGGTGGCCGGCACCCGGTCCAGCCGGGCCAGCGTCACCCCGGAGGCCACCGGCGCCCGCCGCTCGACCCGGCGCAGCTCGTCGCGGGCCTCCTCGAGCAGGTCGGACAGGTGGATCCCGAGGGCCCGGCAGATCGCCGCCAGCACCTCGGAGGAAGCCTCCTTGCGACCGCGTTCCACCTCGGAGAGGTAGGGCAGGGAGACGCCGGCCGCCAGCGCCACCTCGCGCAGCGTGCGGCCCTGGCGCAGGCGCACCCGGCGGAGCACCCCGCCGATCACCCGTCGCAGCAACGACATGCGGGCCTCCTCGCGGTCGTCGTCCCCCGGACGTCCCCATCATGCCCCGTCCGGGCGACGGAGACCGGCCCGGCCGGGCCCGCACCTCGCCCCGGCAGGCCGGATCCCGGCGTACCCGCTATGTTGTGGGCGTGCAGGCGACGGTGGCGGAGCAGGGCCGACGGTGATCCATTTTCCCGCGCAACGGCGGGGGCCGCTGAGCGCGCTGAGTCTGCGCCTGCTCGCCGCCCTGGGCCTGGTCCTCGCCGTGGTGGCGGCGGTCTGGATCGACCGCGACGGCTACCGCGACGTCAACGAGGACGGGCTCACCCTCCTCGACTGCTTCTACTACGCGGTGGTCTCGCTCTCCACCACGGGCTACGGCGACATCACCCCGGCCGCCTCCTCGGCGCGCCTGGTGAACGTCCTGTTCGTCACGCCCGCCCGGGTGCTCTTCCTGATCATCCTGGTCGGCACCACCCTGGAAGTCCTGACCGAGCAGTACCGGACCGGCCGTCGCCTGGCGCGGTGGAGGAGAATCGTGAAGGACCACGTCATCATCTGCGGCTACGGCACGAAGGGCCGCAGCGCCGTCTCCGCGCTGCTGGAGAACGGTCTGGACAAGTCCAAGATCGTGGTGGTCGAGCGGAGCGGCGCGGCGCTGCGGCAGGCCACCTCGGCCGGGCTGGTCGCCATCGAGGGCTCGGCGACCCGCTCCTCGGTGCTGGAGGAGGCGCACGTCCGCACCGCCAAGGCGGTCATCATCGCGACCGACAGCGACGACGCCTCGGTGCTGGTGGCGCTGACCGTCCGGCAGCTCACCGCCGGCCAGGTACGGATCATCGCGGCGGTCCGGGAGGCGGAGAACGCGCCGCTGCTCAAGCAGAGCGGGGCGCACCACGTGATCGTCTCCTCGGCGACGGCCGGCCGGCTGCTCGGCCTCTCCACCTCCGCCCCGCCGCTGATCGACGTGGTGGAGGATCTGCTCACCCCCGGCCAGGGCATGGCGCTCGCCATGCGCTCCGCCGAGCGCAGCGAGGTGGGCCGGTCGCCCCGCGAGCTGGAGTCGCTGGTCATCGCCCTGGTCCGCCGGGGCAAGGTGGTCACGCTCAACGACAAGGCCGGCGCGGTGATCGAGACCGGCGACATGCTGGTCCACGTCCGTGACGACCGGCCGCAGTCCGCGGCGACGGTCTGACCGCTCCCGACCCCGCCCGCCGGCCCGGCGGTCAGCAGGTGGCGTCCGGCTCGTCCCCGGATGCCTCGACGCAGTTCACCGGGCGGCCGCTGGTCGCCCGGCGGAGCAGTTCGTAGAGCGTGTCCCGCTCGGCCGGCTCCAGCGCGCCGAGCACCTCGTCCTCGGCCACGGCGAGGGCGCACTCGGCCTCGCGGAGCCGCTTCGCGCCCACCGCGGTGAGGCTCACCACGTGCCGGCGGCGGTCCTCGGGTGACCGTCGCCGCTCGACCAGGCCCTCCGCCTCCAGGTCGTTGAGCAGCCCGACCACGTTCGTGCCGTCGATCTGCAGCGTGCTGGCCAGCCCCTGCTGGCTGATGCCGCCCGACTCCCGCAGCACGGTGAGCGCCACGAGGTGCCGGGGGCGCAGGCCGAGCGGCGCCAGCACCGACTCGGAGCGCAGCCGCATCCGCCGGGCCAGATGGTCGAGCAGCGGCCCGGAGCGGTGCTCCGACTCCTCGACCGGCAGGGCTGGCATGTGACCCAGTTTACGCACGGCACGGAACATCGGCCTGCTATAAATGGTTGGCGCTACACAAACGATCTGTGGAGGGTTAGCCAAATGGCACACCTGTTGTACATCGACTCGAGCATCCGGGGCGAGCACTCGGTCAGCCGGCGGCTCACCGCCCGCGCCGCGACCGCCTGGCGTGCCGCCCACCCGGGCGGCACGGTCACCTACCGGGACCTCGGCCGGGAGCCGCTGCCGCACCTCGACGAGGCCGGTGGCCTCGCGCGGATGGTGCCGGCCGAGCAGCACACCCCGGCGCAGCGCGCGTCCTGGGAGCTGAGCGAGCGGCTGGTGGACGAGGTGAAGCGGGCCGACACGATCCTGCTTGGCCTCCCGCTCTACAACTACGGCGCGCCGAGCAGCGTGAAGACCTGGGTCGACCACCTCATCGCGCCCGGCATCGCGTACGACCCGGCCACCGGGACCGGCCTGCTCGGCGGTCGCGAGTTCATCGTGCTGGGCACCCGGGGCGGCGGCTACGGCCCGGGCACCCCGCGCGCGGGCTGGGACCACGCCGAGCCCTGGCTCCCGCACGGCTTGTCGATGACCGGCCTGGAGCCGCGCTTCATCTCGGCCGAGCTGACCCTGGCCCCGGTCAACCCGGCCATGGCCGAGCTGATCCCGCTGCACGAGCAGAGCCTCGCGACGGCCGAGCGGGCCATCGACGAGCTGTGGGTGCCGGCCTCCGCCGCGGCCTGACCCGACGACAAGGGCGGGCCGTCCCCTCGGGGGACGGCCCGCCCTTTCGGTCGTCAGCGACGGATCAGAGGATCGTCCAGGTGTCGCCCGCGGACAGCAGGCCGGCGAGCTGCTGCTCGGGGGTCTGGTCGACGGCGGCCTTCGCCGCGGCGACCTGCTCCTGCACCACGCTGTCGTAGGACGAGCGGGTCACCGAGCGGAACACGCCGATCGGGGTGTTCCGCAGGTCCAGCCCGGGCAGCCGGGACAGCGCGAAGGCGTACGCGGGGTCGGCGACTCCCGCGTCGTGCACCACGATCTCCTCCGCCGGGGTGCCCGCCGTCTCCCGCACCTCCAGCCCGAAGCCCCCCGGCGGGTGGACGACGCAGAACTGGCCGTCCTTGCCGAAGGTGATCGGCTGGCCGTGCTCCAGCCGGATCAGGAAGTCGTCGCGGGTGGCCGGCTCCTTGAGCGGGTCGAACGCGCCGTCGTTGAAGATGTTGCAGTTCTGGTAGATCTCCACGAACGCGGAGCCCTGGTGCTCGGCGGCCGCCCGCAGCACCGACTGGAGGTGCTTGCGGTCGGAGTCGATGGTCCGCGCCACGAAGGTGGCCTCCGCGCCGAGCGCCAGCGACAGCGGATTGAACGGGGCGTCCGCCGAGCCGACCGGCGTCGACTTGGTGACCTTGCCGATCTCGGAGGTCGGCGAGTACTGCCCCTTGGTCAGGCCGTAGATCCGGTTGTTGAACAGCAGGATCTTGAGGTTGACGTTGCGGCGCAGCGCGTGGATCAGGTGGTTGCCGCCGATGGAGAGGGCGTCGCCGTCACCGGTGACCACCCAGACCGACAGGTCCGGCCGGGTGACCGACAGGCCGGTGGCGATCGCCGGGGCGCGGCCGTGGATCGAGTGCATCCCGTAGGTGTTCATGTAGTACGGGAAGCGGGACGAGCAGCCGATGCCCGAGACGAAGACGATGTTCCCCCGGGGGATGTTCAGCTCCGGCATGAAGCCCTGGACGGCCGCCAGGATGGCGTAGTCGCCGCAGCCGGGGCACCAGCGCACCTCCTGGTCGGACTTGAAGTCCTTGGCGGTGAGCTTGAGGGCGACGGGCTCAGACATTCTTCAGGACCTCTTCCAGCATCGTCTCCAGCTCGGCGGCGGTGAACGGCAGGCCGCGGACCTGGTTGTAGCCGATCGCGTCGACCAGGTACTTCGCCCGGATCACGTGGGCGAGCTGGCCGAGGTTCATCTCGGGGATGACCACCCGGTCGTACGCGCGCAGCACCTCGCCGAGGTTGGCCGGCATCGGGGCCAGGTGGCGCAGGTGCGCCTGGGCGATGGAGAGCCCGCGCTGCCGCAGGCCCCGGCAGGCGGCGCCGATCGGGCCGTACGTCGAGCCCCAGCCGAGCACCAGCACCCGGGCGTCGCCGTCCGGGTCCTCCACCTCGACGTCCGGCACCGGGATGGTCTCGATCCGGGCCGCCCGGGTGCGCACCATGAAGTCGTGGTTCGCCGGGTCGTACGAGATGTCGCCGGTCTTGTCGGCCTTCTCCAGGCCGCCGATCCGGTGCTCCAGCCCGGGGGTGCCCGGGATGGCCCACGGCCGGGCCAGCGTCTCCGGGTCCCGCAGGTACGGCAGGAAGGTGGTGCCGTCCTCGCCGTTGGGCCGGGTGGCGAACTCGACCCGCAGGTCGGGCAGGCTCTCCACGTCGGGCAGCAGCCACGGCTCGGAGCCGTTCGCCACGTAGTTGTCCGACAGCAGGAGCACCGGGGTGCGGTAGGTCAGCGCGATCCGGGCCGCCTCCAGGGCCGCGTGGAAGCAGTCCGCGGGCGACTTCGGTGCGATCACCGCGACCGGGGCCTCGCCGTGCCGGCCGTACAGGGCCATGTTGAGGTCGGCCTGCTCGGTCTTGGTGGGCATGCCGGTGGACGGCCCGGCCCGCTGCACGTCGACGATGACCAGCGGCAGCTCCAGCGCCACGGCCAGCGAGATGGTCTCGCTCTTGAGCGCCACGCCCGGGCCGCTCGTGGTGGTGATGCCGAGCGAGCCGCCGTACGAGGCGCCCAGCGCGGCGCCGACCGCGGCGATCTCGTCCTCGGCCTGCATGGTGACCACGCCGAACTTCTTGTGCTTGCTCAGCTCGTGCAGGATGTCCGAGGCCGGGGTGATCGGGTACGCGCCGAGGAACACCGGCAGCCCGGAGCGGACCCCGGCGGCCACCAGGCCCAGCGACAGCGCGGCGTTGCCGGTGATGTTCCGGTAGGTGCCCGGCAGCATCTTCGCCGGCTTGACCTCGTAGCGGATGGAGAAGTCCTCGGTGGTCTCGCCGAAGTTCCAGCCGGCCCGGAAGGCGGCCACGTTCGCCGCGACCAGCTCGGGGCGGGCGGCGAACTTGCGTTCCAGGAAGCGCAGCGTCGACTCGTACGGGCGCGAGTACATCCAGCTCAGCAGGCCGAGCGCGAACATGTTCTTGGCCCGCTCGGCGTCCTTCTTGGACACCTCGTGCTCGGCCAGCGCGCCGATCGTCATGGAGGTCAGCGCGACCGGGTGCACCACGTAGCCGGCCAGCGAGTCGTCCTCGAGCGGGCTGGTCGTGTAGCCCACCTTGGCCAGGTTGCGCCGGGTGAACTCGTCGGTGTTGACGATGATGTCGGCGCCGCGCGGCAGGTCGGTGAGGTTGGCCTTGAGCGCGGCCGGGTTCATCGCCACCAGCACGTTCGGCGCGTCGCCGGGGGTCAGGATGTCGTAGTCGGCGAAGTGCACCTGGAAGCTCGACACGCCCGGCAGGGTGCCTGCGGGGGCGCGGATCTCGGCCGGGAAGTTGGGCAACGTGGAGATGTCGTTGCCCAGCTGCGCCGTCTCCGAGGTGAACCGGTCGCCGGTGAGCTGCATGCCGTCGCCGGAGTCGCCGGCGAACCGGATGACCACCCGGTCCAGTTGACGGATCTGCTTGGTCACGCCCGCACCTCGCTTCGCTGAGCGCCGTCGCACGGGCGGCTGAACGTGATGGTGACCCCGCCTTGCCCGGCCACGTGCCCTCCTAGACGCGCTGCTGCCGCTGGCCGTCCGTCGCTGGCCCGGCCCGCTCCATTTCTCACGTCAGAGCCTACGTCGGTCCGTTAGGGCAACCTTGGTGGAGGTCCGACGTATGGGACCTGATCGGGCCGGTGTATGCCCGGCTTTGCGGCGTTTAGTACCGCAGCCCGTAATTCAGATCACCGCAACCGGCCGGACGCATTCGGGACTCACTCCTCGGCGGGGCGGGCGATCGGATCCGTCGCCGTGGCTCCCGTGCGGCGGCGCAGCGACGTGGTCGCTAGGGCCAGCGCGAGCACCACCAGGAGCCCGGAGACCCCGATCAGGGTGATCGCGGTCCGGTGCACCGAGGTGCCCTCGTCGTCGCCGGCGGGCCCGGCCACGGCCACCACGCCCTGCGACCCGGTGGGGGCGGGCGTCCCGACCGCCGGGGTGGCCAGCGCGGCCGCGGCGCTGATCCGGAAGCTCATCTGCACCTGCCGGTCCCGCCCGCTGCGCGGATCCAGCCGGGCGACCACCGCGCCGGCCAGCGGGGCCCGGTGCTGAGCCTCCACGGAGGCGGTCACCGGCAGCCTCAGGGTGACGGTGCGGCCGGCCCGGACGCTGCCCAGCTCGCACCGGGTCCGGTCCGGGGCGGTCGGAGTGCAGCCGGCCGGCGGGTCGGTGACGGCCACCCCCGCGGGGAGGACCACGTCGACCCGGCCGGCGGCGTCGACCTTCCCGGTGTTGCCGAGGCGGACGGCCAGGGTGCTCGGCGCGCCGCTGATGTCGAAGAGCACCTCGTCGGCCCGGAGCGAGATGCCGGGCACCGGCGGCCCGGGCGGGAAGAGGACCGCGAAGCCCTCGTCGTCACCGGCCGCGCCGGCCGCTCCCGGCGCGGTGGCGGTGACCTTGACCGACCCGCTCAGCGGCATGGACCGCCAGGCGGTGCCGGCGACCCGGACCCGGATCGAGGCGCGGAACCGGGCGCCCGGGGCGGCGGTCCACTCGCCGCAGCGGTGGCTGCCGCCGCCGGCGGACGCGCAGCCGGGAGTGCCGGCGTCGGTCAGCCCGGCCGGCAGGGTGTAGCCGAGGCGGATCAGCTCCGTCCGGCCGCCGGTGTTGGTCACTGTCACCCGCAGCGTGGTCACCGTGCTGTCCGCGTTCCAGTAGGCGGGGGTCAGCACGACGTCCTCGGTGGTGACCCGCACGCCGAGCGGGCTGCCGGCGGGTTGACCCGGCTGGCCGGGCGGGGGGCCCACGGGCGGCGGCACGACCGGCGGGGGCGCCGGTGCGGTGGTGGTCGGCGCGGTGGTGGTGGGAGCCGGTGCCGGCGCCGTGGTCGTCGGTGCCGGCGCGGTGGTGGTCGGCGCCGGCGGCGGGGCCTCCTCGGTCGGCGGCGGGGTGGTCGGCGCCGGCTCCGTCGTCGTGGGGTCAACGGTGGGCGTCGCCTCGGTCGGATCGGTGCCGGGCTCACCACCCGGCTCACCCGGGTCGCCCGCCTCGGCCGCCCGGACCACTCCGGTCACGGTCGGCGAGGCCGTCGCCCACCCCGGCGCCACCGCGAGGGCCGCCGCCATCCCGGCGACCAGCGCGGGCGCGAGCAGCACGAGGGTGCCTCGACGCGCGGTGCGTCGAGCAGGCCGTACGCGAGGGCGGGCCATCTGTCCTCCGTGACGCTCAGTGAGTTCTCATTATTTGACAACAGTTGCCTTCGAGCACTAGTCCCGCGAGGAAACAAATCCGTAACGTGTTCGAGGTGCCCCGACGGCCGGACCGGTAGGCTCCCGGTCGTGACCGGTTACCTCGGGTCGTACGCCACGCTCGGTCTCCTGCTGCTGGCCGCCGTGCTCTTCTTCGTTACGGCGTTCTCAGCCAATCGGGTGTTACGTCCTGGCCGTCCGGCCGATCCCTGGGGCAAGCGGGCCACCTACGAGTGCGGGCTCGACCCGGTCGGCGGCGACTGGGCGCAGATGCAGATCCGCTACTACGTCTACGCCTACCTCTACGTGCTCTTCGCCGTGGAGGCGGTCTTCCTCTTCCCCTGGGCGCTGGTCTTCGACCGGCCCGGGTTCGGCGTGACCACCGTGGTGGAGATGGGTGTCTTCGTCGCCGTGGTGGCGCTCGGCATCCTCTACGCCTGGCGCCGCAACATCCTCCGCTGGGCCTGACCCGGCTCAGGCCAGCCCGCGCCGCGTCAGGGCCGGCGGCCGGTCCCCCCGGATCGAGGCCACCATGTCCAGCACCCGTCGGGTCTCGCGGACCTGGTGGGCGCGGAACACCCGGGCGCCGAGCCAGGCCGAGACGGCGGTGGCCGCCAGGGTCCCCTCCAGCCGCTCGGGCACCGGCAGGTCCAGCGTCTCGCCGATGAAGTCCTTGTTCGACAGGGCCACCAGCAGCGGCCAGCCGGTGTCGGTCAGCTCGCCCAGCCGGCGGGTGATCTCCAACGAGTGCCGGGTGTTCTTGCCGAAGTCGTGCGCCGGGTCGATCAGGATCCCGTCCCGGCGTACGCCGAGGCCGGCCGCGCGCTCGGCCAGGCCGGTGACCGTGCCCACCACGTCGGCCACCACGTCGTCGAACGCGGCCCGGTGCGGCCGGGTGCGTGGGGTGAGCCCGCCGGCGTGCGAGCAGACCAGCCCGGCGCCGGTCGCCGCGGCGACCCGGGCCAGCGCGGGATCCGCCCCCGACCAGGTGTCGTTGAGCAGGTCGGCGCCGGCCGCCACGGCCTCCACCGCCACCTCGGCGCGCCAGGTGTCGATCGAGATGACCACGTCCGGGAAGGCGGCCCGGACCGCGGCGATGGTGTCCACGGTGCGGCGGATCTCCTCGGTCACGTCGACCTCGTCGCCCGGCCCGGCCTTCACCCCGCCGATGTCGATGATCTCAGCGCCCTCGGTCACCGCCCGCTCGACCGCGCGCAGCGCGCTGTCCTGGGCGAATGTGGCGCCCTTGTCGAAGAACGAGTCCGGGGTGCGGTTGACGATCGCCATCACCACCAGTTCGCCGGGGGAGAAGGTCCGCCCGCCGAGCCGCAGCGCCCCGGTCATGCCCGCCTCCTCGTCGCCGATCTTCCACCGGTCGCCCCCGACGCTATCCGGTCCCGCGATTCCGATCGGAGGCGGCGGAGGGCTCGCCCGATCCCCGCCCGCATGCCACGATCTCCACATGGGTGAGGTTCTGCTCCTCTTGGTCGTGGCGCTGACCGTCGCGGCGGTGGTGTTCGGGGTGACGGTGCTGGTCTCCGGGCGTGATCCGGGCCTGGCGCCGGCCGAGCCGGACGGGCGGGCCGTGCCCCTGCCGGGCAGCCGCCCGCTGGACGAGGCGGACGTCGCCGAGGTGCGCTTCGACACCGCGCTGCGCGGCTACCGGATGGCCCAGGTCGACGCGGCGATGCGCCGGGCCGCCTACGACATCGGCTACAAGACCGAGCTGATCGGCGTGCTGGAGGCCGAGAACACCGCGCTCCGCGAGGGCCGGATCGAGGAGGCCGACGCGCTGCGCCGGGTCCGCGCCGAGGCCGCGGCGGCCGGTTCGGACGAGGACCAGCTCAAGAAACTGCGCGACAAGCTCGAAGAGCTGCGACGCGGCGGC
>NZ_JBEXLR010000051.1:0-44549 GCF_040610095.1 Micromonospora sp. NPDC004540 | reverse complement strand
CGCCGACTCGGCCGACCCGAACATGGCCTCCTACCGCATCAGCGTGGACAACCTCGCCGACTGGATCGCCACCCGCGGCTACAGCGCCTCCTGACCGGCCATCCGCTGACAGGAGCGAGCACGAAGGGCCGGCCCCCACAAGGGGCCGGCCCTTCGTCGTGTCTCAGGACTCGGCGAGGACGGCGAGGATCCCCTCGCCGTACTTGGCCAGCTTGTTGTCGCCGACCCCGTTGATCCTCGACAGCTCGGTCAGCGAGGTCGGCGCCTCGGTGGCGATCTGCCGCAGCGTGGCGTCGTGGAAGATCACGTAGGCCGGGACGCCCTGTTCCTTGGCGGTGGCCGCCCGCCAGGCGCGCAGCCGCTCGAACACCGGGACGGCGGCCGGGGCGAGGTCGGCCACCATGGTGGCCGCGCCGCGGGGCTTGGCGGACCGGCCGGACGCCGGCCGCTCCGGCTCCCGCCGCATGGTGACCGTCCGCCGCCGGCCCAGCACCTCGGCGCTCGCCTCGGTCAGGGCCAGGGTGCCGTAGTCGCCCTCGACGGCGAGCAGGCCCTCGGCGAGCAGTTGCCGGACCACGCCCCGCCACTCGGCCTCGCGCAGGTCGGTGCCGATGCCGAAGGTGCTCAGCGAGTCGTGCCCGTGCTGGTCGATCTTGTCGGTGCGCTTGCCGAGCAGGATGTCCACGCAGTGCCCGGCGCCGAACCGCTGGTTGCGTTCGCGGTCGAGCCGGTAGACGGTGGAGAGCAGCTTCTGCGCGGCGACCGTGCCGTCCCAGGACTCCGGTGGCTCCAGGCAGGTGTCGCAGTTGCCGCAGTTGGCGGTGCCGCCCTCGCCGAAGTATTCGAGGAGTTGCGCACGGCGGCAGCGGACCGTCTCGCAGAGCGCCAGCATGGCGTCGAGGTGGGTGGCGAGGTTGCGCCGGTGGGCCAGGTCGCCCTCCGACGTCTCGATCATCTTGCGCTGCTGCACCACGTCCTGGAGCCCGTATGCCAGCCAGGCCGTCGACGGCAGCCCGTCCCGCCCGGCACGGCCGGTCTCCTGGTAGTAGCCCTCCACCGACTTGGGCAGGTCGAGGTGGGCGACGAAGCGTACGTCGGGCTTGTCGATGCCCATGCCGAAGGCGATGGTGGCGACCATGACGAGGCCGTCCTCGCGCAGGAAGCGCTGCTGGTTGGCCGCTCGGGTCGCCGCGTCGAGCCCGGCGTGGTAGGGCAGCGCCGGGATGCCGTTGGCGACCAGGGACTCGGCGGTCTTCTCCACCGAGGCCCGGGACAGGCAGTAGACGATGCCGGCGTCGCCCGGGTGCTCGTCGCGGAGCAGTGCGAGCAGTTGCTTGCGCGGCTCGCGCTTGGGCACGATCCGGTACTGGATGTTGGGCCGGTCGAAGCTGGCCACGAAGTGCCGGGCATCGGTGAGCTTGAGCCGGGTGGCGATCTCCGTGCGGGTGGCCGCGGTGGCGGTCGCGGTCAGCGCGATCCGCGGCACCCCCGGCCAGCGCTCGTGCAGCATCGACAGGTTGAGGTAGTCGGGGCGGAAGTCGTGCCCCCACTGCGAGACGCAGTGCGCCTCGTCGATCGCGAAGAGCCCGATCCGCCCGCGCTCCAGCAGGGCGACCGTGGCGCGCGTCGCGAGCGCCTCCGGGGCGAGGTAGAGCAGGTCCAGCTCACCGGCGAGGAACGCCGCCTCGACCCGCCGCCGCTCGGCCAAGTCCTGCGTCGAGTTGAGGAAACCGGCCCGGACGCCGACCGCGGTGAGCGCGTCGACCTGGTCCTGCATGAGCGCGATCAGTGGCGAGACGACCACCGCCACGCCGTCGCGGACCAGCGCCGGGATCTGGTAGCAGAGCGACTTGCCGCCCCCGGTGGGCATCAGCACCAGCGCGTCGCCGCCGGCCACCACGTGCTCGACGACCTCGTGCTGGAAGCCGCGGAAGGCGTCGTAGCCGAACACCCGGCGGAGCACCCGCAGGGCGTCCTCGGTCCGCTCATCGGTGGGGGAGACCATTCGCGCAGTCTACGAGCGCCCGCCGACAGCACCCCGTCCCGAACGGGCGCGTGGCGGGAACCAGGACCTTGACAAAACGGACAAGCACCTGTTCCGGTCGTCACCCCGTGGAATCCCGGGCGGGGTCGAAGCCGTTAGAGTCGCTGACTGACCACGCGCGGCCGACCGGCCGCGGCGCCACGGCTGGGGGTAGCGGGTGAGCGAGGCGCGGACGGCGGGAGACCTGGTGCCGACCACGGAGACAGCTCTCGGACGGCCGGCGCCGGCCGAGGCGGACACCACCCTGGTGGTGGTGACCGGCCTGTCCGGCGGTGGCCGCAGCACCGTGGCCCGGGCGCTGGAGAACGTCGGCTACTACGTGGTGGACAACCTGCCCCAGGCGCTGATGCTGGACATGGCCGAGCTGGCCTTCAAGGCCGGCGGCGCCGCCCGGCGTACGGCCATGGTGCTGGACGTCCGGTCGCGGGCCTTCTCCACCGACCTGGCCGGGGCGATCCGGGAGCTGCGTGAGCGCGGCTTCCAGCCCCGGGTGGTGTTCGTCGACGCCGACGACGAGGTGCTGATCCGCCGCTTCGAGAGTGTCCGCCGCTCGCACCCGTTGCAGGGCGACGGGCGGCTGGCCGACGGGATCGCCGTCGAGCGGGCCCTGCTGGAGGAGGCCCGGGACCAGGCCGACGTGATCATCGACACCAGCCACCTGAACGTCAACCAGCTCCGCCGCCGGGTCGAGGAGCTGTTCGGCGGGGAGGACTCCCGCCGGCTGCGGATCACCGTGCTCTCCTTCGGCTTCAAGTACGGCCTCCCGCCGGACGCCGACTTCGTGATGGACGCCCGGTTCCTGCCGAATCCCTACTGGGTGCCGGAGCTGCGCGAGCACACCGGGCGCGAGGAGGCGGTCAGCGCGTACGTGCTGGGCCAGGAGGGGGCGGACGCCTTCGTGGCCGGGTACGCGGACCTGGTCAACGCCACCACCGCCGGTTTCGAGCGGGAGGGCAAGCGCTACCTGACCGTGGCCGTCGGCTGCACCGGCGGCAAGCACCGCAGCGTGGCGATCGCCGAGGAGCTGGCCGCCCGGCTGCGCCGCTCCGGCATCGCCGCCAACGCCCAGCACCGCGACCTGGGGCGGGAATGACCCCGACCAGGGTGGTCGCCTTCGGCGGCGGACACGGGCTCTCGGCGTCGCTGCGGGCGCTGCGGCACTGCGTACCCGGACTGGACCTGGACATCACCGCGGTGGTCACCGTCGGCGACGACGGCGGCTCCAGCGGGCGGCTGCGCGCGGAGCGGGGTGGCCTGCCCCCGGGCGACCTGCGGCAGGCGCTCGTCGCCCTGGCCGGCGACCACCCGGCCACCCGGCGCAGCGCGGCGCTCTTCCAGCACCGCTTCGCGGCGGCCGGCGGGAGCGGGGGAGCGGCCGACCCGCTCGCCGGCCACGCGGTCGGCAACCTGCTGCTGCACGGGCTGACCGAGCTGCTCGGTGACCCGGTGGTCGCGCTCGACCACGCCGGGGCGATGCTCGGCGCGGTCGGCCGGGTGCTGCCGATGTCCCGGCAGCCGGTCGGGATCGAGGCCCGGGTACGGGGCGCCGACCCGGACCGCCCCGACGAGGTCCGCACGGTGCGCGGCCAGCACCAGGTGGCGGTCACCTCCGGCACGGTCGAGTCGCTGCGGCTCACCCCGGCCGCGCCGGCCGCCTGCGCGGAGGCGGTGGCCGCGGTGCGCGCGGCCGACTGGCTGATCTTCGGGCCGGGCAGCTGGTACACCAGCGTGCTGCCGCACCTGCTGGTGCCGGGGCTGGCCGACGCGATCGTCTCCAGCCCGGCGCGTCGGCTGGTGACCCTCAACCTGGTGGCGGAGAAGGAGACCTTCGGGCTCTCCCTGCCCGACCATCTGGACACCCTCCGGCGCTATCTGCCCGAGTTGAAGGTGGACATGGTGCTGGCCGACTCCAAGGCGGTGGGTGATCCCGTGGCGGTCGAAGTTGCGGCAGAATCGCTTGGTGCCCGGCTGGTCCTCGCTCCCGTCGCCGTCACCGACGGCACGCCCCGTCATGATCCGGCCGCCCTGGGCGCCGCGCTGGTGCCTGTCCTGGGCGCCGATCGTTAGACACGTACGTAATCACCGGCGACACGCCGGAACCGGTCCGTGAGGGGGCGCGCAACATGGCGATGACGGCTGCGGTCAAGGACGAGCTGAGTCGGGTCGACGTGCCCAAGCCCTGCTGCCGGCGGGCGGAGATGGCCGCCCTGCTCCGGTTCGCCGGCGGCCTGCACATCGTGTCGGGTCGCGTCGTGGTCGAGGCGGAGCTGGACACCGGCGCGGTGGCCCGGCGGCTGCGCCGGGAGATCGCCGAGGTCTACGGCTACCCGAGCGAGATCCACGTGCTCGCCTCGGGCGGCCTGCGCAAGGGCAGCCACTTCATCGTGCGGGTGGTCAAGGACGGCGAGGCCCTCGCCCGGCAGACCGGCCTGCTGGACGTCCGGGGCCGCCCGGTGCGCGGCCTGCCGCCGCACGTGGTGGCCGCCAACGTCTGTTGCGCGGTCTCCGCCTGGCGTGGAGCGTTCATGGCGCACGGCTCGCTGACCGAGCCGGGCCGGTCCAGCGCGCTGGAGATCACCTGCCCCGGCCCGGAGTCCGCGCTCGCCCTGGTCGGCGCCGCCCGCCGGATCGGCATCACCGCCAAGAACCGCGAGGTGCGCGGTGTGGACCGGGTGGTGGTCAAGGACGGCGACGCGATCGCCGCGCTGCTCACCCGGATCGGCGCCCACTCCAGCGTGCTGGCCTGGGAGGAGCGGCGGGTGCGCCGCGAGGTGCGGGCCACCGCGAACCGACTGGCCAACTTCGACGACGCCAACCTGCGCCGTTCGGCGCGCGCCGCGGTGGCCGCCGCAGCCCGGGTCACCCGGGCGCTGGAGATCCTCGCCGAGGACGCCCCCAACCACCTGACCTCGGCCGGCCAGTTGCGGCTGGAGCACCGGCAGGCGTCGCTGGAGGAACTCGGCGCGCTCGCCGACCCGCCGCTGACCAAGGACGCCATCGCCGGCCGGATCCGCCGGCTGCTCGCGCTCGCCGACAAGCGAGCCCGCGACCTGGGCATCCCGGATACCGAAGCGGCCGTCACGCCCGACATGCTCGTGGTCTGATAGGACCGGTGAGGCGTCGGGCTGCGAAGGGGATCACCACCCGCCGCAGCGCGGCGGCGCGCGCTCGGATAAGGTCGCTGCGTACGGCAAGGGGGCCGGCAAAGGCATCCCTCGCCGTGCTCACCGCCTCGGGCGGTCTGGTCTCCTGGGACCGCGGCGGGGTGGCCGAGATGAACCGTCAACGGCCGGCTCCACCGGTCGGCGAACAATCTCCGCCGGCCGGGGTCTGACGCCGGCGGACCAGAACGCGAGGAGATGGGACCTGTGACCATCCGGGTTGGCATCAACGGCTTCGGCCGGATCGGCCGCAACTTCTTCCGGGCAGTGCTGGCGTCCGGCGCTGACATCGAGGTCGTGGCGGTCAACGACCTGACCGACAACGCGACGCTCGCCCACCTTGTCAAGTACGACAGCATCCTGGGTCGCCTCCCGCACGAGGTGAAGGCCACCGCCGACGAGATCACCGTGGGCGGCAAGACCATCAAGGCGTACGCCGAGAAGGACCCGGCCAAGCTGCCGTGGGGCGAGGTCGGCGCCGACGTCGTCATCGAGTCCACCGGTTTCTTCACCGACGCCACCAAGGCGAAGGCGCACGTCGACGGCGGGGCCAAGAAGGTCATCATCTCCGCCCCGGCGAAGAACGAGGACGTCACCGTGGTCATGGGCGTCAACCAGGACCAGTACGACCCGGCCAAGCACACGATCATCTCGAACGCCTCCTGCACCACCAACTGCCTCGCCCCGATGGCCAAGGTGCTGCACGACACGTTCGGCATCCAGCAGGGTCTGATGACCACCATCCACGCGTACACGCAGGACCAGAACCTGCAGGACGCGCCGCACAAGGACCTGCGCCGGGCCCGGGCCGCCGCGCTCAACATCGTGCCGACCTCGACCGGCGCCGCGAAGGCGATCGGCCTGGTCCTGCCGGACCTCAAGGGCAAGCTGGACGGCTACGCGCTGCGCGTGCCGATCCCGACCGGCTCCGTCACCGACCTGACCGTCACGGTCGGCCGGGAGACCACGGTGGACGAGGTCAACGCCGCGCTCAAGGCCGCCGCGGACGGCCCGCTCAAGGGCATCCTGGTCTACAACGACGACGCGATCGTCTCCTCGGACATCGTCACCGACCCGGCGTCCTGCATCTTCGACGCGCCGCTGACCAAGGTGATCGGCAACCAGGTCAAGGTCGTCGGCTGGTACGACAACGAGTGGGGCTACTCGAACCGCCTGGTGGACCTGGTCAAGCTGGTGGGTAGCTCGCTGTGAGCATCCGTAACCTCGACGACCTGCTCGGCGAGGGGGTGTCGGGTCGGCGCGTGCTGGTGCGCGCCGACCTGAACGTCCCGCTCGACAAGCAGAGCGGTGAGATCACCGACGACGGCCGCATCCGGGCCGTGCTGCCGACCCTGAGCGCGCTGGTCCAGGCCGGCGCCAAGGTGGTCGTCTGCTCGCACCTGGGCCGCCCGAAGGGCGCGCCGGACCCGCAGTTCAGCCTCCGCCCGGTCGCCGGGCGGCTCGGCGAGCTGCTGGGCGCGCCGGTGCACTTCGCCGAGGACACCGTCGGCGACTCGGCCCGGTCCACCGTGGAGGGCCTGGCCGACGGCCAGGTCGCCCTGCTGGAGAACCTGCGCTTCAACAAGGGTGAGACCAGCAAGGACGACGCCGAGCGGGGCGCCTTCGCCGACCAGCTCGCCGCCTTCGGCGACGCGTACGTCGACGACGCCTTCGGCGCGGTGCACCGCAAGCACGCCAGCGTCCACGACGTGCCGGCGCGGCTGCCGCACTTCGCCGGCCGGCTCGTGCTGCGCGAGGTGGAGGTGCTCGGCAAGCTCACCGGCGACCCGGAGCGGCCGTACGTGGTGGTGCTGGGCGGCTCCAAGGTCTCCGACAAACTGGCCGTGATCGAGGCCCTGCTGCCGAAGGTCGACCGGCTGCTCATCGGCGGCGGGATGTGCTTCACCTTCCTCAAGGCCCAGGGCCACGAGGTGGGCACCTCGCTGCTCGAGGAGGACATGGTCGAGACCTGCCGCAACCTGTTGGAGCGCTCCGGCGGCAAGATCATGCTCCCGGTCGACGTGGTGGCCGCGGACGCGTTCGCGCCGGACGCCACCCACGACACCGTGCCCGCCGACGGCATCCCGAGCCACCGGCTCGGGCTGGACATCGGCCCGGAGACGGTGGCCGGTTTCGCCGCGGCGCTCTCCCAGGCGAAGACGATCTTCTGGAACGGCCCGATGGGCGTGTTCGAGATGGCCGCGTTCGCCAACGGCACCCGGGGCGTGGCCGAGGCGATCACCAAGGCCGACGCGTTCAGCGTCGTCGGTGGCGGTGACTCCGCCGCGGCCGTCCGGGCCCTCGGGCTGGACGAGTCGTCCTTCGGCCACATCTCCACGGGCGGCGGCGCCTCCCTGGAATACCTCGAGGGCAAGACCCTCCCCGGCATCGCGGCCCTGGAGAACTGAATGGCGAGCACCACCCGCCGGCCGCTGATGGCCGGCAACTGGAAGATGAACCTGAACCACCTCGAGGCCAACCTGCTGGTGCAGAAGCTGGCCGCGAGCCTCAACGAGAAGCAGCTCACCGACGTCGAGACGGTGGTCCTGCCGCCCTTCACCGATCTGCGCACCGTGCAGACCGCGGTGGACGGCGACAAGCTGCTGATCGGCTACGGCGCGCAGGACCTGTCGCCGTTCCAGTCGGGCGCGTACACCGGGGACATCGCCGGGCCGATGCTCGCCAAGCTGGGCTGCACCTACGTGGTGGTCGGCCACTCCGAGCGGCGGCAGTACCACAACGAGGACGACGCCCTGGTCAACGCCAAGGTGGCCGCCGCGCTGGCGAACGGGCTCACCCCGATCCTCTGCATCGGCGAGGGGCTGGAGATCCGCGAGCAGCTCCGGCACGTGCCGCACTGCTGCGATCAGTTGGACGGCGCGCTCAAGGGGCTCACCCCGGAGCAGGTCACCAGGGTCGTCGTGGCGTACGAGCCGGTCTGGGCGATCGGCACCGGCAAGACAGCGACCCCGGAGGACGCCCAGGAGGTCTGCGGCGAGGTGCGCAAGCGCCTGGCGGAGACCTTCGGCCAGGACACCGCGGACCAGGTCCGGATCCTCTACGGCGGCTCGGTGAAGTCGTCGAACGTGGCCGCGATCATGGCCCAGCCGGACGTGGACGGGGCCCTGGTCGGGGGCGCCAGCCTGGACGCCGAGGAATTCGCGCAGATCTGCCGGTTCCCGGAGCACATCGCCCGCTGAACGCTCGCTATCCTTGACGCTGCCCGTCCACCGGTCGGTGCCGCCGTGCCCGACACGACCGGGCAGTGATCGCAACGAGAGGACTGACCCCCGCCATGCCGATCTGGTTCGCCTACACGATGATCGTGTTGCTGGTCATCACGAGCATCCTGCTCACCCTGCTGATCCTCCTGCACCGCGGTAAGGGTGGCGGGTTGTCGAGCATGTTCGGCGGCGGCGTCAGCTCCAGCCTGGCCGGCTCCTCGGTGGCCGAGAAGAACCTCGACCGCTACACCGTTCTGGTCGGCATCATCTGGTTCGCGTGCATCGTCGGGATCGGGCTCTGGCTCCGGCTCCAGACGGGCAGCGGCGCCTGAGCGAGCGCTCCGAGTCGTACAATCTGCGCGCGGTCCGTCACGGACCGCGCGCAGTTTTTTCTCCGCACGTCGCCCGCCGCCCACCCCCGCAAGCGGCGGTCCCCTCCGACGACAGGAGCGAGCAGCCGTGTCCAGTGGCAACGTCATCCGCGGCACCCGGATCGGGTCCGCCCCTGAACGATTCGAGCAGCGGATCGAGCCGGCGCCCCGCCGGCCGGTCACCTACTGGTGCGCAAACGCCCACCGCGTCCAGTTCCTCATCGCCGCCGAGGCGGAGGCCCCGGAGACCTGGGACTGCCCGCGCTGCGGCGAACCGGCCGGCCCCGACCCGGGCAACCCGCCCGGCCGGGCCCGGGTCGAGCCCTACAAGAGCCACCTGGCGTACGTCCAGGAGCGGCGGACCCCGGAGCAGGGCGAGGCGCTGCTCGCCGAGGCCCTGGAGACGCTGCGCCGGCGGCGCGGCGGGGCCTGAACACGCGGGAGCCCCGACCCGCCCGGGCCGGGGCTCCGCCGTCGTTCAGCGCAGGCTGCGCAGCCGGGGCGGCACGTCGGCCGCCGCGGCCCGGTCCAGCAGCCAGAGGGTACGGGACACCCCCCGCACCCCGGCCGCCGGCAACTGCACCGGCCCGGCCCCGGCGAGGGCCATCCCGACCGCCCGGGCCTTGTCCGCCCCGGCGGCCACCAGCCAGACCTCCTCGGCCGTGTTGATCGCCGGGAGGGTCAGCGTGGTCCGCACCGGCGGCGGCTTGGGGCTGCCGCGCACCGCGCTGACCGGGCGGTTGTCGTGGTGCACCGGGTGCTCGGGAAAGACCGAGGCCACGTGCCCGTCCTCGCCGACGCCGAGCATCAGCACGTCGAAGTGGGGGAGGGCGGCGGTCCCCGGCCGGGCGGCCCGGGCCAGCTCCCGCGCGTACCCGGCGGCGGCCGCCTCCGGGTCGTTGCCGGCCGGCCCGTCCGAGGCCGGCATCGGGTGGATGCGGGCCGGGTCCAGCGGCACCGCGTCCAGCAGCGCCGCCCGGGCCTGGGTCTCGTTGCGCTCCGGGTCACCGGCCGGCAGGAACCGCTCGTCGCCCCACCAGACGTCGACCCGGGACCAGTCGACGGCGTCCCGGGCGGGCAGCTGCGTCACCGCCCGGTACACCGCCGCGGCGATCCGCCCGCCGGTCAGCACCACCGACGCCTGGCCGCGCTCGGCCTGCGCGTCGAGCAGCTTCACCACCAGCCGGGCCGCCACCGCCTGCGCCAGCAGGTCGGGGTCGGCGTGTACGGCGACACTCGCCTCAGTCATCCATCGCGCCTTCGTGCTCCGACCGCCCCGCGGCGGCCACCTGTGCTGTCCGACCGCCGAGCGGTCCGTGCGCTCCGCTCACTCGTTGGCGGTCGCGCCGGCGTGCGCGGTCACCCCGGCCTCGGCCCGCTGGGCGGTCGCCGGATCCTTCCACACGTGCACCCGCTGGGCGGGCCGCTGGTCGAGCCCGGTCAGCCCGGCGGTCGCACCGAGCGCCTCGGCGTAGACCTGGTCGGCGTCGAGCCGGCGCAGCTCCTCGGCCAGCTCGTCGCCGAGCGGGCGGCGGACCAGCGGCAGCGTCCGGTCCTCCTGGCCGGTACGCCGGAAGACGGCCACGTTCTCGTCCCGGGTCAGCGTCAGCTGGTCGCCGTTGGCGCAGCGCAGCTGCACCTCCCGCATCCGGGGGAACTCGTCGGTGTGCTGCCAGCTCGGGTCGATGCCGAGCCGGGCCACCAGCCAGCCGCGCATCAGCGCCGCCGTCGGGTCGGTCCGCGGCGCCACCACGGTCGCCTCGGTGACCCGGGCCTGGGTGGTGTCGAACGCCCCGGCGACCAGGGTGCGCCACGGGGTGATCCGGGTCCAGGCCAGCTCGGTGTCGCCCGGGGCGTAGTCCGCGGCCCGCTGCCGCAGGGCGGCGATCGGATCGGCGGCCTGGGCCGCGTCGGTGATCCGCCGGTCGGCCACCACGCCGAGGAAGTCGGTGGCGATCTCCTCCGGCGGCTCGCCGTGCCACCAGGTCACCACCGGCACGTCCGGCACCAGCAGCGGCATGACCACCGACTCGGCGTGCAGCGCGAGGCGCCCGTACATCCGGGTCACCACCGCCTCGCACGGGCCGAGCCGGCCGCCGACGACGATCTCCGCGTCCAGCCGGTTGCGGTCCCGCTCGACGTCGGAGCGGACCACCACGAGCAGCCGGCACGGGTGGGCGGCGGCCGCGATGGTCGCCGCCGCCTCGGCCTCCCGGACCCGCTTCTCGTCGACCACGACGATCAGCGTGAGCGCCATGCCGCTGGCCACCCCGCCCGCGCTGCGCCGCTCGGCGGCGAGCGCCTTGACCACCTCGTTCCCGGTGGTGTCCCACAAGCCGATCAACGGAACCTCCTGGTTCGCTCGCAGTGCTCGCTCACGCTCTCCGCCAGGACCGGCCCTCGCGGGCCAGCATCTCGTCGGCGGCCCGGGGACCCCACTCGCCGGCCCGGTACGGCTCCGGCTTCGTGCCCGCCCAGGCGTGCTCCAGCGGGTCCACCGCCTGCCAGCTCTGCTCCACCTCGGCGGCGTCCGGGAACAGCGTCCGGTCGCCGATGAGCACGTCCAGCACCAGCCGCTCGTACGCCTCGGGGCTGGACTCGGTGAACGCCTCGCCGTACTGGAAGTCCATCGCGATGTCGCGGACCTCCATGGTGGTGCCCGGCACCTTCGAGCCGAACTTCAGCACCACGCCCTCGTCGGGCTGCACCCGGATGACGAGCTGGTTGGGGCCGAGCGACTCCATGTCGGCCGGGTTGAACGGCAGGTGCGGCGCCGTCTTGAACACGATGGCCACCTCGGTGACCCGGCGGGGCAGCCGCTTGCCGGCCCGGATGTAGAACGGCACCCCGGCCCAGCGCCGGTTCTGGATGCCCAGCTTCACGGCCACGTACGTCTCGGTGGTGGAGTCCGCCGGCACGCCCTCCTCCTCGAGGTAGCCGACGGCGCGTTCGCCGCCGACCCAGCCGGGCAGGTACTGCCCGCGGACGGTGTCCTGGGAGACGTCCTGCGGCACCGTGATGGCCTTGAGCACCTTGAGCTTCTCGGTCCGGATCTCGTCGGCGTCGAAGCTGGTCGGCTCCTCCATGGCCACCAGGGCGAGCAGCTGGAGCAGGTGGTTCTGGAGCACGTCGCGGGCGGTGCCGACCGAGTCGTAGAAGGCGGCCCGGGTGCCGATGCCCACGTCCTCGGCCATGGTGATCTGCACCGAGTCGACGTACTTGGAGTTCCACAGCGGCTCGAACAGGTTGTTGGCGAACCGCAGGGCCAGGATGTTCTGGACCGTCTCCTTGCCCAGGTAGTGGTCGATCCGGAACACGTCCTGCCGGGTGAAGACGTCGTCGACCAGGTCGTTGAGCGCCTTCGCCGAGGGCAGGTCGTTACCGAACGGCTTCTCCACCACGACCCGGCGCCAGCCGCCGGACTTGGCGTTGTCCGCCATGCCGGTGCGGGCGAGCTGCTTGAGCACCACCGGGAAGGCCGCCGGGGGGATGGAGAAGTAGAAGGCGGCGTTGCCCGGGATGCCGTGGGTGTCGCGCAGTTCGTCGAGGGTGCTGGCGAGGTGGTCGAAGGCCGCGTCGTCGTCGAACGAGCCGCCGACGAACTTGATGTTGCCGGCGAGCCGGGCCCAGACCTCCTCCCGCCAGGGGGTACGGGCGTGCTTCTTGGCCGCGTCGTGGGCCAGCGACTCGAAGTCGCCGTCGCCCCAGTCGCGCCGGGCGAAGCCCAGGACCACGAAACCGGGCGGCAGCAGCCCCCGGTTCGCCAGGTCGTAGACCGCTGGCAGGAGCTTCTTCTTGGCCAGGTCGCCGGTCACCCCGAAGATCACCAGAGCGCAGGGCTCCGGGATCCGTGGCAGCCGGCGGTCCTGAGGATCGCGCAGCGGGTTCCCTGCGCTGTCCTCGGTTCGCGACTGCGGGGCTCGCAGGACCGGCTCACTCCTCGCGCTCACGGTGCCTCCTCGCTCCGCCGATGTCACGTCATTCATCGTCACGTCAGTGTCCGTCCGGCCGCGTCCAGTAGCTGGGCGACGCCCGCCGCCCGCTCGGTCAGGTGCAGGCGCAGCACCGGCCGCCCGCGATCGGCGAGGGCCCGCCGGTCGCCGGCGGCCTGCGCCGCCTGAAGGTCTCCGAAGGTGTACGGGCGGCCGGGCACCGGCAGGTCGTCGGTGACCGCGCCGGTCACCTGAAGGTGGCTGCCGGCCCGCGGGCCGCCCTTGTGGTACTGCCCGGTGGAGTGCAGGTACCGCGGTCCCCACCCGAAGGTCACCGGGCGCGCGGCCGCCCGCGCCAGCAGCGGGCGCAGCCCGGCCACGGCCGCGTCGGCCCACCGGTCGAGGTAGGCGGTCACCGCCAGGTAGCCGTCGTCGCCCAGCCCGTCGAGCAGCCAGCGCAGTGCGCCGGCCAGGTCGGCGGGGGCCCCGGCCGGGGCGTACACCTCGATGGCGCCGTCGGTGGCCGAGGGCGACTCCGCGGGGGGCGGGCCGGCGGCGAGCAGCCGCGCGGTGTGCTCCCGGCTCTCGGCGACGTCCGGCTGGTCGAACGGGTCGACGTCGAGCACGGCGGCGGCGATCGCGGTGGCGTACTGCCAGGTGAGGAACTGCGCGCCGAGCGGGCCGTTGACCGCCACGTCGGCGGGGCCGGGCGCGACGCCCGGGCCGAGGGCGCCGCCGTAGCCGACGGTCAGCACGTCGGGCCCGGTGGCGCCGGGCGCGTCCGGGGACTCGACCACCACCGGCAGGACGCCCTGGCCGACCTTGCCGGTGGACTCGGCGAGCAGTTGCTCGGCCCACTCGCCCAGCCCGTCGAGCCCGGTGCCGTCGGACACCAGTGCGACGGTGGCCCGGCCGGTGGTGGCCGCGGTGGCGAGCGCCGCCCCGAGGGCGAGCCCCGGGTTGTCCCGGTCGCGGCCCAGCGCATCGGCGACGGCCCCGGCGTCGTCGAGCAGGTCGGCGACCGGCACCCCGGCCAGCGCCGCCGGCACCAGCCCGAACGCGGTGAGCGCCGCGTACCGGCCGCCCACCTCCGGGTCGGACTGGATCACGACGACGCCCAGCTCGTCGGCGAGCGCCTCCAGCGGGGAGCCGGGGTCGGTGACCACGACGAAGTGCCGGGCGATCTCCGCCTCGCTCATCCCGGCGTCCAGGAACGCCTGCCAGTAGGCCCGCCGGACGCTGTCGGTCTCCACGGCGTCGGCGGAGTTGCCGGCGACCACCACGACCGTGCGTCCCAGCCGCTCGGTCAGGGCCGCCCGGACCTGGCCCGGGTCGGTGGTGTCCAGCACGGTCAGCGGCCGGCCGAGGGCCCGGGCGAGCACCTCCGGGGCGAGCGCGGAGCCGCCCGTCCCGGCCAGCACCACGTGGTCCAGGTCGGCCAGCTCCTCGGTCAGCTCGGCGAGCTGGGGGAGCAGCTCCCGGCTGCGTTCGTGGGTGTCCAGCCAGCCCAGCCGGGCCCGGGCCGTCGCCTCGGCCTCCGGCCCCCAGAGGGTCGGATCCTTGGCGGCGAGCCGGGCGGGGAGGCCCGCGGCGACCAGCGCGGCCCGCACGGACGCGGGCGCGGACCCGTCGACCGCGTCCGCACCGTGCACGGCCAGCCCGGCGGCGGCGTCCGCCCGGCCGGCCAGCAGGTCGCTCACCTCACCACCCCGTCCTCGTGGCGTGGCGCGCCCCGGGGTGGCACCCCGGGACGCGTCCGGCGCCGTCCGTCACGCGTCGCCCCCGGCCTGTTCGGCGGCCTTCGCGTTGCCCTTGGCCGCCCGGCCCGGCTTTCCGATGCCCTTGGCCGCCTCGGCGAGGGACTTCCTGACCCCGTCGATCAGCTCCAGGTAGCTCGTCTCGAACTTCTCCACGCCCTCCCGCTCGAGGGTGGCGATCACGTCGGCCATGTCCACACCGACCGCCTGGAGGTCGGTGAAGACCTTGCGGGCCGCGTCGTACGAGCCGGTGATGGTGTCGCCGCGGGTCTCGCCGTGGTCGGCGTAGGCGTGGATGACGGCTTCCGGCATGGTGTTGACCGTGCCGGGGGCGATCAGCTCCTCGACGTAGATGACGTCCCGGTAGTCGGGGTTCTTGGTGGAGGTCGAGGCCCACAGCGGGCGCTGCGGGTAGGCCCCGGCGTCGGCCAGCTTCCGCCACCGGTCGGAGCCGAAGACCTCGCCGTAGCGCTCGTACGCCAGCTGGGCGTTGGCGATGGCCGCCTTGCCGCGCAGCGCCTTGGCCTCGTCGGAGCCGATCTTCTCCAGCCGCTTGTCCACCTCGGTGTCGACCCGGGAGACGAAGAACGAGGCGACCGAGCCGATCTTCGACAGGTCGTGGCCGTTCGCCTTCGCCTGCTCCAGACCGGCCAGGAACGCCTCCATGACCTGCGAGTACCGGTCGAGGCCGAAGATCAGCGTGACGTTCACGCTGATCCCTTCGGCCAGGGTCGCGGTGATCGCCGGCAGGCCCGCCTCGGTGGCCGGGATCTTGATGAACAGGTTCGGCCGGTCGACCAGCCACCAGAGCGCCTTGGCCTCGGCCACGGTCCGGTCGGACTCGTGGGCCAGCCGCGGGTCGACCTCGATCGACACCCGGCCGTCCACGCCGGCGCTCTTGTCGTAGGACGGGCGCATCACGTCGCAGGCCCACCGCACGTCGTACGTGGTGAGCATGCGGACCGCCTCCTCGACCTCGAGGCCCCGGGTGGCGAGGTCGCGCAGCTGCCAGTTGTACTCGTCGGCGTCGCTCAGCGCCTTCGCGAAGATCGTCGGGTTGGTGGTCACCCCGGCCACGTGCTGCTCGCGGCGGAGCTTGTCCAGCCCGCCGGAGCTGAGTCGTACCCGGGAAAGATCGTCGAGCCAGATCGCCACACCAGCGGCCTGGAGCTCGCTCAGCCTGTCCGTCATGCCGTCCACGCTCCCCTCAGTTGCCGGTCGTGAAACCGGTGATGTCGCCCACCCGGGTCAGCGCCGCGTGCGCGGCGGCCACGATCCGGTCGGGGGTGAACCCGAACTGCTCGAAGAGCACGGTGTGCGGCGCGCTCGCCCCGTAGTGCTCCAGGCTCACGCACTCGCCGCTGTCCCCGACGATCGCCCGCCAGGACATGGCGATGCCCGCCTCCACGCTCACCCGTGCCTTTACCCCGCGCGGCAGGACCGACTCCCGGTACGCCTCGTCCTGCGCGAAGAACCACTCCTGGCAGGGCATCGAGACCACCCGGGTGGGGGTGCCGTCCGCCTCCAGCCGCTCCCGGGCGGTGAGGCAGAGCTGCACCTCGGAGCCGGTGCCGACGATGATCACCTGGGGCCTGCCGCCGGACGCCTCGG
The DNA here is from genome assembly GCF_040610095.1 of Micromonospora sp. NPDC004540. Classification (NCBI taxonomy): domain Bacteria; kingdom Bacillati; phylum Actinomycetota; class Actinomycetes; order Micromonosporales; family Micromonosporaceae; genus Micromonospora; species Micromonospora sp. NPDC004540. The sequence goes on along the minus strand of NZ_JBEXLR010000051.1, from coordinate 28,449 downwards.
CCAGCACGTAGCCGCCCTTGGCCACGCCCTCGGCGGCGCCCAGTTCGGTGCGGTCGAGGGTCGGCAGCGCCTGCCGGCTGAGCGCCAGCGCGGTGGGCCGGTCGGTGTGCTCCAGGGCCTGCCGCCACGCCCAGACGGTCTCGTTGGCGTCGGCCGGGCGGACCACGTCCAGGCCGGGGATGGCGCGCAGCGCGGTCAGGTGCTCGACCGGCTGGTGGGTGGGGCCGTCCTCGCCGAGGCCGATCGAATCGTGCGTCCAGACGTAGGTGACCGGCAGCTTCATGAGCGCGGCGAGCCGCACCGAGGGGCGCATGTAGTCGCTGAACACGAGGAACGTGCCGCCGTAGGGGCGGGTGCCGCCGTGCAGGGCGATGCCGTTGAGGATCGCGCCCATGGCGTGCTCACGGATGCCGAAGTGCAGGGTGCGGCCGTACTCGTCGCCCGGGAAGTCCTTGGTGGCGTGCTCCGCCGGGATGAAGGACGGCTCGCCCTTCATGGTGGTGTTGTTGCTCTCCGCCAGGTCGGCGGAGCCGCCCCACAGCTCGGGCAGCACCGGGGCGAGGGCCTCCAGGACCTTGCCGGAGGCGGCCCGGGTGGCCACGCCCTTGGCGTCGGCCGGGAAGGTGGGTAGCGCGTCGGTCCAGCCCTGCGGGAGGGTCCGGGTGGACATCCGGTCCCAGAGCGCCTTGCGCTCCGGGTTGGCCTGCGCCCAGGCGTCGAACGTGGTGGTCCACGCCGCCTGCGCCTCGGCGCCCCGCTCCAGCACCTGGCGGGCGTGCTTGAGCACCTCGTCGTCGATCTCGAAGGTGCGCTCCGGGTCGAAGCCGAGGATCCGCTTGGTGGCCTTCACCTCGTCGGCGCCGAGCGCCGAGCCGTGGATCTTGCCGGTGTTCTGCTTGTTCGGGGCGGGCCAGCCGATGATGGTGCGCAGCGCGATGAAGGAGGGACGGCCGGTCTCCGCCCGGGCCGCCAGCAGCGCCTGGTGGAGCGCCTCGACGTCCTCGTGGTAGTCGCCCTGGTCGGCGTCGCCGCGGCGCCAGTCGACCGTCTGCACGTGCCAGCCGTACGCCGCGTACCGGGCGGCCACGTCCTCGCTCTTGGCGATCCGGGTGTCGTCCTCGATCGAGATCTCGTTGTCGTCGTAGATCACGCAGAGGTTGCCGAGCTGCTGGTGGCCGGCGAGGGCGCTCGCCTCGTGGCTGATGCCCTCCTCGATGTCACCGTCCGAGGCGATGCACCAGATGTCGTGGTCGAAGGGGGAGTCGCCGCGCTCGGACTCCGGGTCGAACAGGCCGCGCTCGCGGCGGGCCGCCATCGCCATGCCGACCGCGTTGCCGAGGCCCTGGCCGAGCGGGCCGGTGGTGGTCTCCACGCCGGGGGTGTGGCCGTGCTCCGGGTGGCCCGGGGTGAGCGAACCCCACTGGCGCAGCGCCTTGAGGTCGTCGAGGGCCAGCGGGTAGCCGGAGAGGAAGAGCTGGATGTAGAGGGTCAGGCTGGAGTGCCCGGCGGACAGCACGAACCGGTCCCGGCCGGTCCAGTTGGGGTCGGCCGGGTTGTGCCGCATGACCCGGTTGAAGAGCAGGTACGCCGCCGGGGCGAGGCTCATGGCCGTGCCCGGGTGGCCGTTGCCGGATTTCTCCACGGCGTCCATGGCCAGCACGCGGACCGTGTCGACGGCCCTGCGGTCGAGGTCGGACCAGTTGAGAGCGGGAAGCTCGGGTCGGTTGGCAGCCACGATGGTTGTGCTCCTCGGCAGATGGGCGGAACCCTCACTGATGACCCTATCGAGCGGCCCTAAACGTCCGCCCGGGGATCTCTGCATGCTGGTCTGTACGTCTCCGACCGGATCCGCCGTTCAACTGGGAATGTGACGGCCCGCACCGTTGCCGGGTCTGCGGGGCAGCCAAAACGACGACGCGTAGTGTGTGGGGCGGTGTGTGGACCCGGATGGGGTCCGAGCCGACCCCGACCTCCCCCGCCGAAGCCGGAAGGTGGCAATCCGTGAGCATGATCACCGAGCGCCCCGTCAGCGACTCTGCCGGGCAGCCGCCGGTGCGCACGGTGACGGAGGTCTCGGCGACCGGTCGGCGGGACGTGCGGGCCGTGGTGGCCGCGTACGTGGCGCTCACCAAGCCGCGGATCGTCGAGCTGCTGCTGGTCACCACCGTGCCGGCGATGATGCTGGCCGAGGGTGGCATGCCGGCGCTCTGGCTGGTGGCCGTGGTGCTGGTCGGCGGCTCGCTCGCGGCGGGTGCGGCCAGCGTGCTCAACTGCTACATCGACCGGGACATCGACCAGTTGATGCGGCGCACCAAGCGCCGCCCGCTGCCGGCGCACACCGTGTCGCCGCGCAACGCGCTGGTCTTCGGCCTGGTGCTGGCGGTGGTGTCGGTGGCGCTGATGGCCGCCGCCACCAACTGGCTGGCCGCCGGCCTGACGCTGGCGGCGATCGCCTACTACGACCTGGTCTACACGCTCTGGCTGAAGCGCACCACGGCCGCCAACACCTTCTGGGGCGGTGCCTGCGGGGCCGCGCCGGTGCTGATCGGCTGGGCGGCCGTCACCGGCTCGCTGGCGCCGGCCGCGTGGGGCCTGTTCGCGGTGGTGTTCTTCTGGCAGATGCCGCACTTCTACGCGCTGGCGATCAAGTACAAGGCCGATTACGCCCGGGCCGGCATCCCGATGCTGCCGGTGGTGGCCTCGGTCCGCCGGGTCAACGCGGAGATCATTCTCTTCTCCTGGCTGACCCTGCTCTCCTCGCTGGCCGTCTGGCCGCTCGGGATGAGCCCGATCTACGGCGTCACCGCGCTGGTGGTCGGTGGGATCTTCGTGGTCGAGGCGCACAAGCTCTGCCGGCGCGCGGCGCGCGGCGAGGCGGTCAAGCCGATGCGGCTGTTCCACTGGTCCACCACCTACCTCACCATCCTGTTCGCGGCCGTCGCCCTCGACGCCCTGCTCTAGTCGCATTGCGGCGCTGACCGGAGTGGATGAGTTCCCGCCTGTCGCGCATTTCATCAGAATTTTTTTCGGCCTGAGTCGGACGGGCTCAACCCGGACAGACTGTGACGATCTCCCCCGCCCGGTTTGCCCAGGCATAGGCGACATGTCCGGGCGAATTACCTGTGGTCTTCCTTAAACCTGTAGGTAATTGGCATCACATTCAGTTCATGGTTCTCGCACATCCGGGTGGATGTCTGCTTAGGCTTCGCGTCATGGCAGATGGTTCCGATACGACGCTGACGGCTGACAAGACCGCCGAGCAGGCCCCCAACGGCCTGGTCGCGGGCATCAAGTCGTTCGCCGCCGGACACGGCGGGGCGAAGGCGGTCATCGAGTACGTCGGCAAGCGCGGCGCACGGATCGTCCTCGTGGGTGAGGACGGGGTGTGGGCCGACCAGTTCGCCGACGGCACCGACGTCGCGCGGCAGGCCTGCGCCACCGCAGGCGTCGCCGTCGAGAACGCCTGGGAGCGTGAGCTGATGGACCAGATGCGTCCGAGCAACGACCTCTGGCGGTCGATGGCCCGGCGCACGATGGCCCGTTGACATAAATTGACCAACCACCACCAGTCGACCCGGGGGAAACCCCGGGTCGCTCTCGTCACCTGCAAGGCACTGCCCGACCTCGACCCGGACGACCGGCTCGCGCTCGACCCGCTCGCCGCCCGCGGCGTCGCCGCCGAGGCGGTGGTCTGGGACGACCCGGCCGTCGACTGGTCCCGCTACGACCTGGTCGTGCTCCGCTCGCCGTGGGACTACGCGCTGCGCCACGACGAGTTCGTCGCCTGGGCGCGGACGGTGCCCGCCCTGGTCAACCCGGCCGACGTGGTCGCCTGGAACACCGACAAGCGCTACCTGGCCGAGCTCTCGGCGGCCGGGGTGCGCACCGTGCCGACCGCCTGGGTCGAGCCCGGCGCCGACTGGGCCCCGCCCGCCGATACCGGGGAGTACGTGATCAAGCCGGCGGTCAGCGCCGGCAGCCAGGACACCGGCCGCTACGACCTGGCCGACCCGGAGCACCGGGAGTTGGCCGTGGCCCACGTCCGGCGGCTCTCCGCCGCCGGACGGGTCACCATGGTCCAGCCGTACCTGGCGGCCGTGGACACCGCCGGGGAGACCGCGCTGCTCTTCCTGGCCGGGCCGGACGGCCTGGCGTTCAGCCACGCGATCCGCAAGGGGCCGATGCTGACCGGCCCCGACCGCGGCGTGGCCGAGCTCTACAAGGAGGAGCGGATCGACGCCCGGACGGCCACCCCGGAGCAGCTCGACACGGCGGAGAAGACCCTGGCCGTCGTGCCCGGCGGCACCGACCGGCTGCTCTACGCCCGGGTGGACCTGATCCCCGGCCCGGACGGTGCGCCCGTCCTGGTCGAGCTGGAGCTGACCGAGCCGAGCCTGTTCGTCGGCTACGCCGACGGCGCCGCGGACCGGCTCGCCGGGGCGGTCGCCGCCCACCTGGCCCGGCGGTCCTGACCCGCGTCCCGGCCCGCGTCGAGCGGGCCGGGGCCGGCGTCACTCACCGTCGGAGTGGTTGCGCTCCCACCGGCCACCGATCGGCGGGGTGTCCAGCCGGACGGCGGCCTCGTTCCCGGCGAGGTCGTTGTCCTCCACCCGGCAGGAGACGCAACTGCCCGCGCCGGTGATCCAGAGCCCGTAGGTCTGGGTGTGCTCGTCCCGGTGCCAGATCCGGTTGCCCCGCACCGTGGCCGAGTCGAACGGGGCGTTGACCGCGATCCCGGCGCGCTCCGGCGGCCCGGCCGGCAGCTCGTACGGCGTGCCGGGCGCCGGGGTGGCCTCGTTCCAGCCGGTCGCCCCGTCGGGCCGCACCTCGGCCAGGGACAGCTCCGTGTCGGTGTTGTCGGCCACCACCGCGGTCCGCGAGTCGACCCGCAGGATCTTGCCCCGGTGCCCGCCCGGCGGCCAGTCCGCCGCCCCGTCGGTGACCCGGCGCGGGGCGTACCGCACGGTCGCGCCGGAACCGCGGCACTCCGGCGCGGACCGGCGCCCGTTGTCCCGGATCCGGTTGTCCACCACGGCGGCGTCGATCATCGGCCGGTCGATCCGGATCCCGTCCAGCGCGTTCTCCCAGATGTGGTTCCCCTGGATCACCACGTCCTCCGCAGGGCCCCGGTAGCCGTGGCCCAGGTCGTGCTCGTGGTAGCCGTAGCCGCCGTTACGGCTGATCCGGTTGCCCCGGATCACGTACGGACCGGGGGTGTTGCCCATGCTGATCCCGTCGCCCACGTTGCGGTCGATCACGCAGTCGGTCAGCAGCCCGCCGCGGCCGGCGATCCCGGCCGTGCCGTTGGCGGAGACGTCGAAACCCGCCTCCAGGTTGTTCGTCAGGGTGCAGGCCGAGACGATCAGCCCGTCGGCCCCCCAGTCGGAGATGCCGAACCGGTTCGCCTGGCTGTGGCAGCCGACGATGCGGAAGCCGCGCGGGGGCGGCCAGTAGTCCTTCTGCAGCTCCAGGAAGATCCCGTTGGTCCCGTTGCCCACCGTGGTGCAGTTGGCGATGGTGAGCCGCTCCACGTCGCCCCAGCCGCCGATGCCGACGCCGATGCCCGCGCCGCCCATCTGCTCGCCGTTGTCCAGCCGGCCGCAGCCCACCACGACCACCCCGTCGATCAGGCCGTCCTGGAGGAAGTCGCAGCCCAGGCCGGTCGCCCCGGTGTGGTGGATGTAGAGGTTGCGGAACACGCCGCGCACCACGTACTGGAGGCCGAGGCCCTTGGCCAGGTAGTTGTACTGGGTCATGCCGACGCCGGAGCCGTCGATCTCGAAGTCGGCGAAGGTGCAGTCGGCGATGTGCCGGTCCCGGTCCGCGCCGTGCTGCACGGTGGTCCAGAACGCCAGCGGGACGGGATCGTTCCGGTTGCCCTCGTTGCTGAGCAGGAACCGGGTGGCCGCCGACCCCGCGCCGATCAGCGACACCCCGCTGCGCCAGACGGTGCCGGCGTCCCGGATCGAGTAGATGCCCGGCGGGCAGTAGATCACCCGGGCCCGGCCGTCGGCCTCGTAGCCCTCGCCCAGCCGGTCCACGAGGGCGGCCAGCGCGGGCTGGTCGTTGGTCACGCCGTCGCCGGTGACCCCGAAGTCGTGGGCGTCGCACCACAGCGGCGCGCCGGCCACCGGTGTCAGCCGCTGCGGGACGGTCGTGGACAGGCCCTTGCGCGACACCGGCGGCTCCCCTCGGGCGGACGGTCCGTGGCGCGGACCGCATTCCCGCTGCCGGCGGGGGGGTAACGCCGGGGCGGCCTCAGGCGGCGGCGGTGACCGGCTGGTCGGCCGGGGTCGCCGCGGTGGTCGGGGCCGGCGGGGTGGCCGGGCGCCGCTCCCGGGTGGCCCAGAGCACGCCCAGGGTGGCCAGCAGCACCAGGCAGGAGCCGAGCATGTGCGCGGCGACCAGCACCGCGGGCAGGTGGGTGAAGTACTGCACGAAGCCGATCAGGCCCTGGCCCAGCTCGACGGCGACCAGCACCCCGGCGGCCCGGGCGGCCCGGGCGGCGCCCACCGCGCGGAACGCGAAGAGCAGCGCCACCGAGAGGCCGATCAGCAGGAACACCCCGTCGGCGTGCACCTGGGAGATCGCCTCCGGGTCCAGGCCGTTGCGGGCCGCACCCTGGTCGCCCGCGTGCGGCCCGCTGCCGGTCACCCAGGTGCCGACCACCAGCACGGCCGCGCTGACCACGGTGGCGAGCCAGGCGAGGGTACGCAGCGGCGCCGGCACGGTCGGGCGGACCGGCCCGTCCGGCTCGCCGGTGCGCCGCCAGAGCGCGTACGCGGCGGCGATCACCACCATCGAGGCGAGGAAGTGCAGCCCGACCACCCAGGGGTTGAGGTTGGTGAGCACGGTGATGCCGCCGATCACCGCCTGGGCGGGGATGCCGAAGAGCACGCCGATCGCCAGCGGCAGCAGGCCGCGGGGGCGGGGCCGCTGGGCCAGCACGGCGAGCACCACGGCCAGCGCGATGACCCCCACCGCGAAGGTGAGCAGCCGGTTGCCGAACTCGATCACCCCGTGCACGCCCATCTCGGCCGTGGTGTGGTACGACTCGTCGGTGCACCGCGGCCAGGTGGGGCAGCCGAGACCGGACGCGGTGAGCCGGACGGCCCCGCCGGTGACCACGATCGCCACGTTCGCGATGATCGAGGTGTACGCGAGGCGGCGCAGCAGCGTGGGGGAGACCGGGAACCGGACGGAAGCCTTCACGGAGCGAATCCTACGCACCGTAGTGGATCCCGATCGGGTGACTCCGCCGCACCGGTGGTCGGGATCACCGGACCCCGGGTTTGCGGGCCTCCGGCGAATTACGTAACGTTGGCGTTGTGAAAAACGCGGCGGCGCCCTCGGGGCACCAGCAGGCGACCATTCCGGTCGTCGGCCCCGCCGCGTCCACCGATCTTTCCACCCGCGACCGGGTGACCCAGCTGCTGCTGGAGCAGGGGGCGACCACCGCCGCCCAGCTCGGCTCGGCGCTCGGGCTCAGCCCGGCCGCGATCCGCCGGCACCTCGACGCGATGCTCGCCGAGGGCGACGTGGAGGCCCGCGAGCAGGTCGTGCGGGGCAGCCGGGGCCGGGGCCGACCGGCCAAGGTCTTCGTGCTGACCGAGGCGGCCCGGGTGCGCTGCGGCACCCACCACTACGACAACATCGCCACCGCCGCGCTGCGCTGGATCGCCCGCGCCGGCGGCTCGCGGGCCGTCGAGGCGTTCGCCGCCGAGCAGGTGACCGCCCTGGAGGAGCGCTGCCGCGCCGCCATGGAGGACGCCGGCGACGACCCGCTCGCCCGGGCGGAGGCGCTCGCCGGGGCGCTGACCGCCGAGGGCTACGCTGCCAACGCGTCCACGATCGCCTCCGGCGGCCAGCTGTGCCAGCACCACTGCCCGGTGGCGCACGTGGCCGCCGAGTTCCCCCAGCTGTGCGAGGCCGAGACCGCGGTGATCTCCCGTCTGGTCGGCACCCACGTGCAGCGCCTGGCCACCATCGCGCACGGCGACGGGGTGTGCACCACGCACATCCCCACCCAGCCGCGTGCCCAGTCCGGTAACACCGTCACCACTGTGAGGACAGATAGATGACCGAGCAGATCGTCCAGCCCCTGACCCAGGAGGAGCAGCTTGCCGCCCTGGGCCGCTACGAGTACGGCTGGGCCGACCCCGACGTCGCGGGGGCGTCCGCCCAGCGCGGCCTCAACGAGGCGGTGGTGCGGGACATCTCGGCCAAGAAGAACGAGCCGGCCTGGATGCTCGACCTGCGCCTGAAGGGCCTGCGGCTGTTCGACCGCAAGCCGATGCCGGCCTGGGGCGCGGACCTCACCGGGATCGACTTCGACAACATCAAGTACTTCGTGCGGTCCACCGAGAAGCAGGCCACCAGCTGGGAGGACCTGCCCGAGGACATCAAGAACACCTACGACCGGCTGGGCATCCCCGAGGCGGAGAAGCAGCGGCTGGTCGCCGGCGTCGCGGCGCAGTACGAGTCCGAGGTCGTCTACCACAAGATCCGTGAGGACCTCGAGGAGCAGGGTGTCATCTTCCTCGACACCGACACCGCGCTGCGCGAGCACGAGGACATCTTCAAGGAGTACTTCGGCACGGTGATCCCGGTCGGCGACAACAAGTTCGCCGCGCTGAACACCTCCGTCTGGTCCGGTGGCTCGTTCATCTACGTGCCGAAGGGCGTGCACGTGGAGATCCCGCTGCAGGCCTACTTCCGGATCAACACGGAGAACATGGGCCAGTTCGAGCGGACGCTGATCATCGTCGACGAGGGTGCGTACGTGCACTACGTCGAGGGCTGCACCGCGCCGCTCTACTCCTCCGACTCGCTGCACAGCGCGGTCGTGGAGATCATCGTCAAGAAGAACGCGCGGTGCCGCTACACGACCATCCAGAACTGGTCGAACAACGTCTACAACCTGGTCACCAAGCGCGCCGTCTGCCACGAGGGCGCCACCATGGAGTGGGTCGACGGCAACATCGGCTCCAAGGTCACCATGAAGTACCCGGCGGTCTACATGACCGGCGAGCACGCCAAGGGCGAGGTGCTCTCGGTGGCCATGGCCGGCGAGGGCCAGCACCAGGACGCGGGCGCCAAGATGGTGCACGCCGCGCCGCACACCTCCTCGACCATCGTGTCGAAGTCGATCGCCCGGGGCGGCGGCCGCACCTCCTACCGGGGCCTCGTGCAGGTGCTGGAGGGTTCGCACAGCAGCCGGAGCACGGTCAAGTGCGACGCGCTGCTGGTCGACACCATCTCCCGCTCCGACACCTACCCGTACGTCGACATCCGCGAGGACGACGTGTCGATGGGGCACGAGGCGACCGTCTCCAAGATCAGCGACGACCAGCTCTTCTACCTGATGAGCCGGGGCCTGAGCGAGGACGAGGCGATGGCGATGATCGTGCGCGGCTTCATCGAGCCGATCGCCAAGGAGCTTCCGATGGAGTACGCGCTGGAGCTCAACCGCCTGATCGAGCTGCAGATGGAGGGTGCGGTCGGCTGACGCCGGCCCACTCTCCGGTTCACCTGACACCGCCGTCGCCAGAACAGACCAAGGAAGAGATGACTACCCAGGCTTCCGCGCCGCCCGCGACCAAGTCGCAGGCGCTCCGCTCGTACGACGTCGCCGACTTCCCGGCCCTCACGGGCCTGGAGGAGGAGTGGCGCTTCACCCCGCTCAAGCGCCTGCGCGGCCTGGTCGGTGGGGCGCAGGCCGCGACCGGCACGGTCCGCCACGAGCACGGCGACCTGCCCGCGGGCGTCACCGTCGGCCGGATCGGCAAGGACGACCCGCGGGTGGGCAGCGTGCTCACCCCGTTCGACCGGGTCAGCGCGCTGGCGTACGGCGGGGTCGACGAGGCGCTGCTGGTGCAGGTCGCCCGGGACGCGGTGGTCGAGGCGCCGGTGAGCCTGCGGGTGGTCGGCGGCGGCGCCGAGGCGGTCGCCCTCGGCCACACCTTCGTCGAGGTGGGCCGGTTCGCCGAGGTGACCCTGGTGCTGGAGCACGTCGGGTCCGCCACCCTGGCCGACAACGTCGAGGTGTCGGTGGGCGACGGCGCCAAGCTGACGCTGGTCACCATCGCCGATTGGGCCGACGACGCGGTGCAGGCGCAGCACCTCAAGGTGAAGCTGGGCCGCGACGCCAAGGTGGTGCACGTCCAGGTCAGCCTCGGCGGCGACCTGGTCCGGCAGTACACCTCGGTGGAATACACCCAGCGCGGCGGCGAGGCCGAGCTGTACGGCCTCTACTTCGCCGACTCCGGCCAGCACCTGGAGCACCGGCAGCTGGTCGACCACACCGTGCCGGACTGCCGCAGCTACGTCGGCTACCGGGGCGCCCTCCAGGGCGACAGCGCGCACACCGTCTGGGTGGGTGACGTGCTGATCCGGGCCGAGGCGACCGGCACGGACACCTACGAGATCAACCGGAACCTGCTGCTCACCGACGGCGCCCGGGCGGACTCGGTGCCCAACCTGGAGATCGAGACCGGCGAGATCGCCGGCGCCGGGCACGCGAGCGCGACCGGCCGCTTCGACGACGAGCAGCTCTTCTACCTGATGGCCCGGGGCATCCCGGAGGGCGAGGCCCGCCGCCTGGTGGTCCGCGGCTTCTTCGCCGAGCTGATCAACAAGATCCCGGTCGAGGAGCTGCGCGAGCGGCTCGGCGACGCGATCGAGGCCCGCCTCGCCAAGGCCGGGGCCTGATGATCAAGATCTGCTCCACGGAGGACGTGCCCAAGGGCACCGCGATCAGCGCCGACGTCGACGGCACCCAGATCGCCGTCGTGCACGGCGAGGACGACGTCTTCTACGCCGTCTACGACGAGTGCTCGCACGCCGCCGTGGCCCTCTCCGAGGGCGAGGTCGACGGGTGCACGCTGGAATGCTGGCTGCACGGATCCCGTTTCGACCTACGGACCGGCGAGCCCACCGGGCTGCCCGCGACCGAACCCGTTCCCGTCTACCCCGTCGAAGTCCGCGACGGCGACATCTACGTCAGCCTGACGCCGAGCAATGGAGTGACCCGATAATGAGCACCCTGGAGATCCGCGACCTGAAGGTGTCGGTCAAGCTGCCCGAGGGTGAGCTCAAGCCGATCCTGCATGGGGTAGACCTGGCGGTTAATTCGGGTCAAACCCACGCGATCATGGGCCCGAACGGCTCCGGCAAGTCGACCCTGGCGTACTCGATCGCCGGCCACCCCAAGTACGAGATCACCGGCGGCTCGGTGACCCTCGACGGCGAGGACGTGCTGGCCATGTCCGTCGACGAGCGGGCCCGCGCCGGCCTCTTCCTGGCCATGCAGTACCCGGTCGAGGTCCCCGGCGTCTCGGTGGCCAACTTCCTGCGCACCGCCAAGACCGCCATCGACGGCGAGGCGCCGAAGCTGCGCACCTGGGCCGGCGAGCTGCGCGGCGCCATGGAGAAGCTCCAGATGGACCCGGCGTTCGCCCAGCGCAACGTCAACGAGGGCTTCTCCGGCGGCGAGAAGAAGCGGCACGAGATCGTGCAGCTCGAGCTGCTCAAGCCGAAGATGGCCATCCTCGACGAGACCGACTCCGGCCTCGACGTGGACGCGCTGCGCGTGGTCAGCGAGGGCGTCAACCGGGTGCGCGACACCGGCGACACCGGCCTGCTGCTGATCACCCACTACACCCGGATCCTGCGCTACATCAAGCCCGACTTCGTGCACGTCTTCGTGGCCGGCCGGATCGTCGAGCAGGGCGGCCCGGAGCTGGCCGACAAGCTCGAGGAAGAGGGCTACGAGCGGTACGTCGCCGGGGCCGGCTCGGCGCGGGCCTGAGCGGGCACCCGATGACCTCGATCGCGATCCCGTCGGGCATGCCGCAGTACGACGACGTGCCGCGTTACGACGTGGCCAAGGTGCGGGCCGACTTCCCGATCCTGGACCGGGAGGTCAACGGGCACCCGCTGGTCTACCTCGACAGCGCCAACACCTCGCACAAGCCGCGGCAGGTGCTCGACGTGCTCGCCGAGCACTACGCGCGGCACAACGCCAACGTGTCCCGCTCGGTGCACACGCTGGGCACCGAGGCGACCGAGGCGTACGAGGGGGCCCGGGCGAAGATCGCCGCCTTCATCAACGCGCCCAGCGTCGACGAGGTGGTCTTCACCAAGAACTCCACCGAGGCGATCAACCTGGTGGCGTACGCGTTCTCCAACGCCTCGCTGCGCCCGGACGCCGACCCGCGGTTCCGGATCGGGCCGGGTGACGAGATCGTCATCTCCGAGATGGAGCACCACTCGAACATCGTCCCGTGGCAGCTCCTCGCGGAGCGGACCGGCGCGACCCTGCGCTGGTTCCCGGTCACCGACCACGGCCGGCTCGACGAGTCCGGGCTGGACGACCTGGTCACCGAGCGGACGAAGATCGTCTCGCTGGTGCACATGTCCAACATCCTCGGCACGGTCAACGCCACCTCGCGGATCACCCAGCGGGTCCGGGAGGTGGGCGCCCTGCTGCTGCTCGACTGCTCGCAGTCGGTGCCGCACATGCCGATGGACGTGGTCGACTACGACGCCGACTTCATCGTCTTCACCGGCCACAAGATGTGCGGTCCGACCGGCATCGGCGTGCTCTGGGGCCGGGGCGAACTGCTCGCCGCGATGCCCCCGGTGTTCGGCGGCGGCTCGATGATCGAGACCGTGTCGATGGCGCGCTCCACGTTCGCCGCGCCGCCGGCCCGGTTCGAGGCGGGCACCCCGCCGATCGCCGAGGCGGTCGCGCTCGGCGCGGCGGTCGACTACCTCACCGGGGTCGGGATGCAGGCCATCCAGTGGCACGAGAAGGAGCTGACGGCGTACGCGCTGGACGCCCTCGCCACCGTGCCCGGGCTGCGGATCTTCGGCCCGAACGTGCCGGTCGGCCGGGGCGGGACGATCTCGTTCGCGCTCGGCGACGTGCACCCGCACGACGTCGGGCAGGTGCTCGACTCGCTCGGCGTGCAGGTCCGGGTGGGGCACCACTGCGCCAAGCCGGTGTGCACCCGGTTCGGCGTGCCGGCCACCACCCGGGCGTCGTTCTACCTGTACACCACGACCGAGGAGATCGACGCGCTGGTGGCCGGTCTCGAGCAGGTGCGGAAGGTGTTCGACTGATGCAGCTCGACCAGCTCTACCAGGAGATCATCCTGGACCACTACAAGCACCCGCACGGCCGTGGCCTGCGGGACGCGACGGACCCGGCCGCCCGGGTCGGCGAGGCGCACCACGTCAACCCGACCTGCGGCGACGAGATCACCGTGCGGGTGGCCACCGACGGCAAGGTGTTCACCGACATCTCGTACGACGGGATGGGCTGCTCGATCAGCCAGGCGTCGGCCAGCGTGCTGCACGAGCTGCTGCGCGGCCGGGCCGCGGACGACGCCGGCGCGGTGCACGAGGCGTTCGTGGAGTTGATGTCCGGGCGTGGCCAGGTCACGCCGGACGAGGAGGTGCTCGGAGACGGGGTGGCGTTCGCGGGTGTCGCGCGCTACCCGGCCCGGGTCAAGTGCGCGCTGCTGTCGTGGATGGCGTTCAAGGACGCCGCGGCACGCGCCGGGGTGGGCGTGAGCCCGGAGGTGAAGGCATGAGCAGCGAAGAGACCGCCTCGACGCCGGAGACCGGCGCGGTGGCGACCGACAGCGCGGCGGCGAACGGTGCGCCGGCCGGCGGCAAGGCCGTGATCGATGACATCGAGGAGGCCATGAAGGACGTGGTCGACCCCGAGCTGGGCATCAACGTGGTCGACCTCGGCCTGGTGTACGGCGTCCACGTCGACGACCAGAACGTGGCCACCCTGGACATGACGCTGACCTCGGCGGCCTGCCCGCTGACCGACGTGATCGAGGACCAGGCCCGGCAGGCGCTGACCACCGGCCCGGGCGGCGGACTGGTCAGCGACATCCGGATCAACTGGGTCTGGCTGCCGCCGTGGGGTCCCGACAAGATCACCGACGAGGGCCGCGACCAGCTCCGCTCCCTCGGCTTCAACGTCTGACCGTCCCCGGTCCCGGTCGAGCGCGACACCCTGCGGGTGTCGCGCTCGACCCGTCTCGGCGGGCTGAGATCTTGGTGCCAACCGGCCCCTACCGGGGCCATTTCCGTCCAAGGTCTCTGCCGGGCCGCTCGCACCGCCACCCCACCGAAAAACGGGTGGCGGGGTGGGGGAGTGGGGTGCAGGATGGGCCGGTGATCGAGGCGTACCCGAAGCAGGTTCCTGTCCGTGCGGCCACCGCCGCGCGTCGACAGCGCATCCTGCCGCCGGCCGCCTCGACCCGCCGCCCACCGTCGTGACCGGGGCGTTCCTCGCCGGTCTGGTGGCCGGCTACGGCGTCGCCGTGCCGGTCGGCGCGATCGCGATCCTCATCCTCGGGCTCAGCGCCCGGACCTCCTTCCGGGTCGGCGCGGCCGCCGCGCTCGGGGTGGCCACCGCAGACGGCCTCTACGCGGCGGTGGCGGTACTGGGCGGCGCCGCCGTCGCCGCCGTGATCGCGCCGGTCGCCGAACCGCTGCGGCTGGTGGCCGCGGCGGTGCTGTTCGCCCTTGCCGCGCACGGCGCGTGGCGGGCGCTGCGGTCCCGCGCCGCGGCCAGGGCCGCCGCCGTCAACCGTGGCCTCGACACCGCGGGGCGGGCGTTCGGCGGCATTCTGGCCCTGACCCTGCTCAATCCGGCCACCGTCATCTACTTCGCCGCGCTCGTCCTCGGCCGCAACGACGCGACCGGCCGGGACCCCGTGGGTGCGGCGCTCTTCGTGCTCGGCGCCTTCCTCGCCTCGGCCAGTTGGCAGTTGCTGATCGCCGGCGGCGGCACCCTGGTCGGTCGGGTCCTCACCGGCCCCCGGGGTCGTCTGGTGACCGCCCTGGCGTCCAGCGCGATCATCGCCGCGCTCGCCGTCGTCACGCTGCTGGGCTGACCCGCAGCGCATCGATGGCTGCCAGCGGCCGCCGTCCTGTCAGGAGTGCCACCTGTCCGGCTGATGTCGAGGATCCCTCGTCCGCCTAGGGTTTCTGACCATCCGTGGATCATCCGCGTACGCCCCGTGGATCCGGGAGCGTGGGCGGCTCCACCCACTCCTCACCGAGCAGGGGGACGACGACTTGAGGATCACTCTGGTACGACCGCGCCGGTCGACAGACCGTCGGGCGCGACGCGGGCGGATCGCGGGCCTCCTGGTCGCCGCGCTGGCGGCGGCGGTGCTGCCCGCGCTGGCGGCCCCGGCCCCGGCCGGCGCGGCCCCGCCCGCCGGGGGCCCGTGGCACAAGGTGGACGGTAAGCCCGCGCCGACCAAGGCCGGCCGGAAGGCGACCGTGCACGCCGAGCGGCTGACCACGTACACCCTGGACCGGAAGAGCATGAAGGGCGTCCTCGACAAGGCGCCGCCGGAGCGGAACCGGGCCCTCCGCGCGCCGGCCCAGGGCGTGACGCTGCCCGCGCCGGACGGGACGTTCCAGCGGTTCGAGCTGGTGGACTCGCCCGTGATGGAAGCCGGCCTGGCCGCGGCGCACCCGGAGATCAGCACGTACGCCGGTCGGGGCCTCGACGACCCGACCGCGACCGTGCGCGCGGACCTGACTCCGCTCGGCTTCCACGCCTCGGTCCGCTCGGCGGCCGGCAACTGGTACGTCGACCCCTACTACCACCTGGACCAGAGCCTCTACGCGAGCTACTTCGCCCGCGACCTGGAGAACCCGCACGGCGACCTCGTCGAGCGCGAGGATGTCATGGCGGCCGCCCAGGCCCTCGAGGGCGAGGTGGGCGTGGCGCCCACCGAGGTCCCCACCGGACCGGTGGTGAAGCTGCGCACCTACCGGGTGGCGCTGGTGACCGACCCCTCCTACGCCACCTTCTTCGGCGCGGAGAACGTCACCGCGGCCAAGGTCACGCTGATGAACCGGGTCACCCAGATCTACGAGGACGAGACCGCGATCCGGCTCGTGCTGATCAACGACACGGAGAAGACCAACCTCAACACCCCCGCGCTGGCCACCGAACCCAACGGCCCGTGCGGCGCGGCGGCGTGCTTCACCCCGGCCCAGCTCAGCTCCTGCGGCGGCGGCACGCTCAGCCGCAACCGGATCGTGCTCGGCCAACTCGTCGGCGCGACCAACTACGACGTGGGCCACGTCGGCCTCGGCGTGAACGGCGGCGGCGTGGCCAGCCTCGGCGTCATCGGCGGCAACGGCAAGGCCCAGGGCTGCACCGGCCTGCCGACACCGGTCGGTGATTTCTACGCGGTGGACTACGTGGCGCACGAGATGGGCCACCAGTTCGCCGGCAACCACACCTTCAACGGCAACCAGTGGAACTGCTCGGGTGGCAACCGGAGCGGGGCCAACTCGTACGAGCCGGGCAGCGGATCCTCCATCATGGCCTACGCCGGGATCTGCCAGCAGGACAACCTCCAGCCGCACAGCGACCCGTACTGGTCGCACCGCAGCTACACCGAGATCACCAACTACGTCACCGCCAGCCGCCCGGCGATCAACGAGGTGCAGACGGTCTCGCTGCGCGACCTCGACACGGACGGCGACTCGTTCACCGTGTCCTGGAACGGCGTCGAGTCCGCGCCGATCGTGCGGGGCGCCAACTACAGCACGGCCGGCATCAAGGCGGCCGTCGAGGCGATCGCCGGCTGGCCGGCCGGTGCGACGGTCACCGTGGCCGCCTTCGGCGGCACCGGCCTGCTCAACGACACCGGTTTCCAGGTCACCTTCGGTGGCACGCTGGCCGCGACCAACGTCGCCCCGCTCGCCCTGGCGGGCCTCTCCGGCGCGTCCGGGTTCGTCGGTGAGACCGCCAAGGGCGGCGCCATCGACAACGGCGGCTTCCTGGTCGAGGAGACCGCGAACCACGCTCCGGTGGTCACCGTGCCGGACACCGTCACCATCCCGGTACGCACCCCGTTCGCGTTGTCCGGCAGCGCCACCGACTCGGACGGCGACACCGTGACGTACATGTGGGAGCAGAACGACCGGGGGGGCGCCACCGGCACCGCGCTGGTGAACAACACCAAGGTCAACGGCCCGCTGTTCCGGGTCTTCGGCACGGCCGCGTACGTCTCGCCGAGCGACACCCTGAAGTACCACTCGCCCGGCCTGAACGCGGTCGACACCGACCCGACCCGGGTCTTCCCGGACCTGCCGCAGATCCTGGCGGGCAACACGAACGCCAAGACGGGCGCCTGCCCGGCCGCGCCGGCGCCGCCGACCAGCGGTGGCGCCACCAACGTGCTGCCGGAGCTCGTCGACTGCTACTCGGAGTTCCTGCCCACCCGGGACTGGGTCGGGTTCACCAACGACCGGACCATGCACTTCAAGCTGACCGCCCGGGACGGCCGTCCGGGTGGCGGCGGCGTCGGCAGCGCCGACGTCGCGGTGGTGCTGGCGCCGGACACCGGGCCGTTCCTGGTCACCTCGCAGGGTTCCGCCGCCGTCCTGGACGGTGGCTCCACGCAGGCGGTGACCTGGGACGTGGCCGGCACCGACGCGGCGCCGGTGAACGCCGGCCAGGTGAAGATCACGCTCTCCGCCGACGGCGGGAGGACCTTCCCGTACGTGCTGGCCGAGAGCACTCCGAACACCGGCAGCGCGACGGTGACCCTGCCGAACGTGGCGACGAAGCAGGCGCGGCTCCGGATCGAGGCGGTCGGGAACGTCTTCTTCGACCTCAACGACGCCGACCTCACCATCCGGGCCGTGCCCGTGGTGTCGAACGACGCCCCGGCGGGTGGGGCCGCCGTCCAGTACAGCGACGGGCTCGCGCCGACGGTCACGGTCACCGCGACCGACGCGGACACCGTCGGGGCGGAGCTGACCGCGTCCGCCGCCGGCCTGCCGGCCGGCCTCTCCCTGGCCGTCTCGGCCACCTCCGGCGCCGGGACACCGGGTACGCGGAGCTGGACGGTGACCGGGGCGACCAGCGC
This sequence comes from Micromonospora sp. NPDC004540, assembly GCF_040610095.1. NCBI lineage: Bacteria > Bacillati > Actinomycetota > Actinomycetes > Micromonosporales > Micromonosporaceae > Micromonospora > Micromonospora sp. NPDC004540. The sequence goes on along the minus strand of NZ_JBEXLR010000051.1, from coordinate 10,519 downwards.
GGCGCCGGGCGACTACCCGGTCACCGTCACCGTCACCGACGGGACCGGCCTGGTCGCGGCCACCTCGTTCACGATCCGGGTCGACGCCGAGGACGCGGCGGCGAGCTGGGCCGGTGACACCCTGGTGACCACCGACGGCGCCGGGAGGGCCCTGCTGCGGGCCGTCGTCCGGGACAGCGCGGTGCTGCCCGGTGCCACGGACACCACCGCGGGGGACATCCGCAACGCCACGGTCACCTTCGCCGAGGGCGGCGTGCCGCTCTGCACCGGCGTGCTGGACCTGCTCGGCGCGGCCAGCAGCAGCGCATCCGCATCGTGCGAGGCGACCCTTCCCGCGGGCAGCCACACCGTCACCGCGACGGTCGGCGGCCACTACACGGGCAGCACCAGCGCCCAGGTGACCGTGGCCGCCTCCGACGGGTCGTTCCTCACCGGTGAGGGTGCGCTGGCCGCGGGCCGGCCCGCCGGTCGCTACCCGGCGGCCACCGGATCGTCGGTGACCGTCGACCTGGTCGCCAAGGCGGCCCAGCCCGCTAAGAGCCCGACCGGTTCCGCGACCATCGGGTTCCGGTCCGGCGGCCGGAACTACGAGATCCGGGGCACCGCCGTCGAGGGCGTCGGCCTGACCAGCAGCGGCGGGGCGGCCCAGGTGCGCTACCGGGCCAGCCTGGTCGACCGCACCGGGACGGTGGTGGCCGACGGGCTGACCCTGGCCGTGACGGTGACCGACCACGGTGCCCCCGGCCGGTCCGACAGCGTCGGGATCACCCTGTGGCAGGGCGGTGCGCTGCTCTTCTCGTCCGACTGGACGGGGGCCGGCACCGCCGAGGTGAGGCTGACCAGCGGAAACCTCAGCGTCCACTGATCGACGGGCGACGCGGGAGGGCACCGGTCCGGTGTCCTCCCGCGTTCCGTTTCTCCCCGTCGGATCCGGCCGCTTCCCGGTGCCGTACCGTCGTCGCATGAGCAGCCGACCCGCGGCCGGGGGCGGCCGGTGGGTCGAGGTCGACCCGGCCCGTGTCACCCGCTGGGTCGAGGGCTTCACCGACCGGCACGGCCCGCACACCACCACGATCGAGGGGTACGGGCTGCTGCTCGCCGCCCCGGACGGCGCCACCGCCGAGCTGCACACCCCGCCCGGCGCCCCGGCCGCCGCCGACGTGCCCGGGTTCGTGGCCGCGGCCGGCGCGCCCCGCCGGCTGGGCCTGCTGCTGGCCCGCAAGGGCGCGGTGGCGGTCGGCGTCGCCGACGGCCCCGACCTGGTCGTCTCCAAGGTGGACACCCGGTACGTGCAGGGGCGCACCGCCGCCGGGGGCTGGTCCCAGCAGCGGTTCGCCCGGCGGCGGGACAACCAGGCGAAGGCGGCGTTGGGCGACGCGGCCGAGCTGGCCGTACGCCTGCTGTTGCCGGAGGCGGCGAGCCTCGCGGCCGTGGTCGGCGGCGGAGACCGGCGGGCCGTGGACACCGTGCTGGCCGACCGGCGGCTGGCCCCGCTGGCCGCCCTGCGCGCGGAGCGGCTGCTCGACGTGCCCGAACCCCGGCACGCGGTGCTGGTCGGCGCGGTGGCCGCCGCCCGCGCGGTGCGGATCCTGATCCGCGACCCGGCCCCCGACGGCGCCGGCTGACCTCACCGATCGGCGACGGTCCGCCCTCCAGGCTGTCGTGGCGGACGGAGGCGGTCGCCGCTGATCCGCACCCCGACGACCCGGACCGGCCGCCCCGCTGACCGGCGGCCTGGATCAGCCGTCCGCCGACGGCCCCCAGGCCGCGGCGATCCGGTCGAGGAACTCGTCCTGGTGGTCGGGGAGGCGGCCGGCGAGCGGCAGCGGGACGAACCGGCAGGCGAAGCGCAGCCCGCCGTCCTCGCCGTCCCCGGCGACCCGGTGCACCCAGGTGCCGGCCGTCCCTCCGGTGGCGAGGAGCTGGACGTACGTGGTCTGCCGGGCCTGGCCCGTCACCGGGTGCGGCCACTCGCTGACGCCCAACTCGGCGACCGCCGCGACGCCGGTCAGCCCGGTCTCCTCGGCGACCTCACGGACGGCCGCCTCGGCCGGGGTCTCGCCCGGTTCGACGCCGCCTGCCGGGACCTGGGTGCCCGCCTCGGGGAAGTCGACGTGGTCGAAGACGAGCAGCTCGGGGCCGTCCGGCGTCCGCCGGAGGACGTACGCGGCGACCCGGAGCCGGGGTGGGACGCTCATCCGGACATCCTGCCCCGGCCGGGTTCGCCCTGGTGCCCGCCGACACGACGGGACCCCGGCGCCGGGGTGGTCGCCGGGGTCCGGGTGCGGTCGGTCGGCGTTACAGGGTGCCGCCGAAGGTGTCGCAGGCCTTCGGGTCGCCGGTGGAGAAGCCCTTGGTGAACCACTGCTTGCGCTGCTCGGAGGTGCCGTGGGTGAACTCGTCCGGGTTCACCGGCCGGCCGGAGCGCTGCTGGATCGCGTCGTCACCGATCTTCTCGGCCGTGTCGATCGCCTGCTGGATGTCCTGGTCGGTGATGCTCTTGAAGATCTTCTGGCCCTTCTCGTCGGAGGTGCCCGTGGCGTTCTTCGCCCAGGCGCCGGCGTAGCAGTCGGCCTGGAGTTCCAGCTTCACCGAGAGCGTGTTGGCGTTCTGCGGGTCGCGCTGCTGCTGGCGGCGCATCTGCGCCTCGGTGCCGAGCAGGTCCTGCATGTGGTGCCCGTACTCGTGGGCCAGCACGTACGGCTGGGCGAACTCGCCCTCCGCGCCGAGCTGGTCGGCGAGCATCCGGTAGAAGGTGAGGTCGATGTAGACCAGGTCGTCCGCCGGGCAGTAGAACGGGCCGACGCCGGAGTCGGCCGCGCCGCAGCCGGTGCTCACGTTCTGGCTGAAGAACACCGTCTTCGACGGCTTGTACTGCTCGCCGAACACCTCCGGCATGGCGGTGCGCCAGTACGCCTGGATCGAGTTGACGTAGAGGGTGTTGCGGCAGTCGAGCTGCTCCAGCGCGTCCTGCGCCGAGCACTTCTGCTCCAGCGAGGTGTTGTCGCCCTGCTCGGAGCCGCCGCCGTTGGTGGCCGCGTTCAGCCCGAAGCCGCCGCCCACGAGGGCGACCAGGACGGCGATGATGATGCCCACGATCCCGCCGCGGCCGCCGCCGATCGGGATCGGGATGCCCATCCCGCCGCCTCCGCCGGACCCTCGCCGATCCTCCACCTGGCTGGTGTCGACCCGCGCGTTCTCGTTCAGCTCCATGTTGACCCCGATCACCGATTAGTCCGTGTGTGGTGGTTGCGGTACCGGACCGGGTCCGGACGGGGTTTTCGGTACCCGATGATCTTGCGCGGTAATCCGGCGAGGCCGCCGCGGGCCGCCCGGTACACTTGATCCGTGCTGCGCTGCGAAGGCTGAACGGCCCCGCGCCGACGGGAACTGATGACCCGCCGGCGCTTTCGCGTGCCCTGAGTCAGCCCTTCGCCGAACCCCGAGAGCGAGTACCCGGAAATGATCACTGCCACCGGCCTGGAACTGCGCGCCGGTTCCCGGATCCTGCTGTCCGACACCACGCTGCGGGTGCAGCCGGGTGACCGGATCGGCCTGGTCGGCCGCAACGGCGCCGGCAAGACCACCACCCTCAAGGTGCTGGCGGGCGAGGGTCAGCCGTACGCCGGGCAGCTCGACCGGCGCAGCGCGATCGGCTACCTGCCGCAGGACCCGCGGACCGGTGACCTGGACGTCACCGGGCGGGACCGGGTGCTCTCCGCCCGCGGGCTGGACGTGCTCATGGCGCAGATGACGGAGCTGGAGGCGAAGCTCGCCGAGGGCGCCGACGACGAGAAGCTGGTCCGCCGCTACGGCGCGCTGGAGGACCAGTTCGCCTCCCTGGGCGGCTACGCGGCCGAGGCCGAGGCGGCCCGGATCTGCGCCAACCTGGGCCTGCCCGACCGGGCCCTGGCGCAGACCATCGGCACCCTCTCCGGCGGCCAGCGCCGCCGCATCGAGCTGGCCCGGATCCTGTTCCGCGACGCCGGCGAGAACGGCGGCGGCATCCTCCTGCTCGACGAGCCGACCAACCACCTGGACGCCGACTCGATCACCTGGCTGCGCGGCTTCCTCGCCAACCACAAGGGCGGCCTGATCGTGATCTCCCACGACGCGTCCCTGCTGGAGGCGGTGGTCAACAAGGTCTGGTTCCTGGACGCCACCCGCTCGGTGGTCGACGTCTACAACCTGGGCTGGAAGGCGTACCTGGAGGCGCGGGAGACCGACGAGCGGCGCCGCCGCCGGGAGCGGGCCAACGCCGAGAAGAAGGCCGGCGCGCTGAAGGCCCAGGCGGACAAGATGCGGGCCAAGGCCACCAAGACCGTCGCCGCGCAGAACATGGCCCGCCGGGCCGAGAAGCTGCTGTCCGGCCTGGAGGACGTCCGGGTCGCCGACAAGGTGGCGAAGGTGCGCTTCCCCACGCCGGCGCCGTGCGGTAAGACCCCGCTCACCGCCTCGGGCCTGTCCAAGTCGTACGGGTCGCTGGAGATCTTCACCGACGTCGACGTGGCGGTGGACCGCGGCTCCCGGGTGGCCATCCTGGGCCTCAACGGTGCCGGCAAGACCACCCTGCTGCGGATGCTCGGCGGCCTGCTCGAACCGGACACCGGCGAGGTGCGCCCCGGGCACGGCCTGCGGCTCGGCTACTACGCCCAGGAGCACGAGACGCTGGACGTGGAGCGGAGCATCCTGGAGCACATGCGCAGCGCCGCGCCGGAGCAGACCGACACCGACCTGCGCAAGATCCTCGGCGCGTTCCTCTTCTCCGGCGAGGACGTGGACAAGCCGGCCGGGGTGCTCTCCGGCGGCGAGAAGACCCGGCTGGCCCTGGCCACCCTGGTCTGCTCCGGCGCGAACGTGCTGCTGCTGGACGAGCCGACGAACAACCTCGACCCGGTCAGCCGCGAGCAGGTGCTGGACGCCATCGCCCGCTACCCCGGCGCCATCGTCCTGGTCACCCACGACCCGGGCGCCGTGCTGGCCCTCAAGCCCGACCGCGCCATCCTCCTCCCCGACGGCGACGAGGACGCCTGGTCCGACGACCTCCTGGAGCTGGTCGAACTGGCCTGACCCGGTCAGGGGAGCAGGTGGGGGAGGACGCCGGAGGTGGTCAGGATGACCACGCCGAGGGCGATGAAGACGGCCGGGACCAGCCAGTGGCCGGCGCGGCCGACCAGGGAGACCACCCGGGGGTGGCTGCCGAGCAGGGCGGCGACCACGCACCAGATGGCCACCAGGACGGCGAAGACCAGCAGCCAGACCAGGCCGGTGGCCGGGTTGAGCGAGCGGAACACCGGCACGTAGACGGCGATGTTGTCGGCGCCGTTGGCCACGGTCACCCCGGCCACGCCGAGCAGGCTGCCGACCACGGCCGGCGGCTCGTCGTCGCCGCGGGTCAGCAGGGCGCGCACACCCAGCCCGATCGGCAGCAACCCGAGCAGGCCGGTCCACGGGTCGGGCACCACCAGCAGCCCGGCGGCGACCACCACCGCGACGCCGACCAGCGCGCCGATGCCCGCGTACTGGCCGGCGACGATCTGCCAGGGGCGGGGCCGGCCGGTGCCGCGGGACGCCACGAAGAACACGGTGAGCACGACGATGTCGTCGATGTTGGTGGCGGCGAAGACCCCGGCGGCGGCGGCCACCGCGGCGAGCGGTTCGATCACGCGTGGGAGCGTACGGGTCGGCCGGCCGGTCGGCCTCTCATGATCCAGCCGGCCGACGCCGGATGACCGGTCAGAAGGATCACTCTATCGGGAAGCTGACATTGCATAGCGTGTCGGTTGGCGAATAGTTGATATCTGGCGCATGATCGTTCGAGGCGGTCTAATAGGTGGGACCGTATCCGAACCGCACAGTCTGGGACGTGAGGAATCAGCATGGCAGCCACCGGCACAGCCACCAGCACTGAGAAGGGTCGCCGGATCGTCGGGGCCGAGCGCCAGACGCTCGCCAAGGACCTGGTAAAGCGGTACACCTCGGGTGAGAGCATCCGTGCGCTCGCGGCCTCGACCGGCCGCTCCTACGGATTCATCCACCGGGTGCTCACCGAGTCCGGGGTGCAGCTGCGGCAGCGCGGCGGCGCCCGGCGCCGCAAGAAGGCGTGACCCGCCCCCCAGCGTCGTCCATCAGCGCCGCGCTCCGGGTGGTCCGGTGACCGCCGAGACGACCGGAGTGCGACTCGACTGCGACGGGCCGGTCGCGACGGTGACGTTGTGCCGGCCCGACGTGCTCAACGCCCAGACCCCGGCAATGTGGCGCGCGATGAGCGACTTCTCCCGGGATCTGCCCGGCGACGTCCGTGTCGTCGTGGTGCGCGGCGAGGGGCGGGCCTTCTCCGCCGGCCTCGACCTCTCGGTCGCCGGTTCCTCCGGCCCGGGCTCCTTCGCCGAGCTGTCCACCCTGCCCGAGCAGGAGTGCGCCGACCGGATCGCCGAGTACCAGGGCGGCTTCACCTGGCTGCACCGGCCGGACGTGATCTCGATCGCCGCCGTGCAGGGCCACGCCATCGGCGCCGGCTTCCAACTCGCCCTCGCCTGCGACCTGCGGGTGCTCGCCGAGGACGCCAGGCTCTCGATGGCCGAGGTGACCATCGGCCTGGTCCCCGACCTGGCCGGCACCAAGCGCCTCGCCGAACTGGTCGGCTACTCCCGCGCGCTGGAGATCTGCGCCACCGGCCGCCGGATGGACGCCGCCGAGGCGGACCGGATCGGCCTGGCCACCCTCGTCGTGCCGCCCGGGGAGCTGGACGGCGCGGTGCGCGACCTGACCGCCGGCCTGCTGGCCAACAACCGGGACGCGATCGTGGAGATCAAGGCGCTGCTCGCCGGGGCGGGCGGGCGCACCCACGCCGAGCAGCAGCGGGCCGAGCGGGAGGCGCAGACCCGGCGGATCCGCGACCTGGCCGGCCGGGGCGAATAGTAAGGACCGTTCGGGAAGATCCGGGTTACTCGCGAGGTTGTCGTAGTCGTCGGGAGAATTGACCCCGACGGTCCACGGCTGCCGACGACCCGGAGGTGACGAGTGTCCAACCCGATGGCCGGTGGCGGCATGGGCGGCTGGAGCATGCTCCGGTCGATGCGCAACCGCGACGAGATCTCCACCCACCAGCTCAAGCGCGGCACCGCCAAGCGGATCGTCGCGTTCGCCCGGCCCTACCGGCGCGACATCATCGTCTTCCTGATCACCGTGGTGATCGCCGCCGTGATCGGGGTGGCCACCCCGCTGCTCGCGGGTGACGTCATCGACGCGATCGCCGGCGGCGGCTCCGACGCGGGCGCCACCGTGGTCCGGCTCGCCCTGATCATCGCCGCGCTGGCCGTCGCCGACGCGCTCTTCTCGCTGGCCCAGCGGTGGTATTCGGCCCGGATCGGCGAGGGCATCATCCTCGACCTGCGGACCCGGGTCTACGACCACGTCCAGCGGATGCCGCTGCAGTTCTTCACCCGCACCCAGACCGGCGCCCTGGTCAGCCGGCTCAACAACGACGTGCTGGGCGCCCAGCGGGCGTTCACCTCGACGCTGTCCGGGGTGGTCAGCAACGTCATCCAGCTCGTGCTCACCGCCGGGGCGATGCTCGTCCTGTCCTGGCAGATCACCGTGCTGGCGCTGGTGCTGCTGCCCATCTTCATCATCCCGGCCCGCCGGGTCGGTAAGCGGCTGGCCGAGATCACCCGCGAGTCGTACAACCTCGACGCCAAGATGAACGCGACCATGACCGAGCGGTTCGGCGTCGCGGGCGCCCTGCTGGTCAAGCTCTTCGGCTCGCCCGAGGTGGAGGCCGCCCGGTTCGCCCAACGGGCCGAGCGGGTCCGCGACATCGGCATCCAGTCGGCCATGTACTCGCGCACCTTCTTCGTGGCCATGCTGCTGGTCGCCTCCCTCGCCCAGGCGCTCACCTACGGGCTCGGCGGCTGGCTCGCCGTCACCGGCGCGGTCAGCGCCGGCACCGTGGTCAAGCTGGCGCTGCTGCTCACCCGCCTCTACGGCCCGCTCACCGCGCTCTCCAACGTCCGGGTCGACGTGATGAGCGCGCTGGTCTCCTTCGACCGGGTCTTCGAGGTGCTCGACCTGCGCCCCGGCATCGAGGAGAAGCCCGCCGCCGTGCCGGTGCCCCGGGGCAACGGCCGGGTCGAGTTCCGGGACGTGCGGTTCCGCTACCCGAGCGCGGCCGAGGTCTCGCTGGCCTCGCTGGAGGAGGTCGCCGCGCTCGACCGCACGGTCAACGAGCCGGTGCTCAAGGGCGTCTCGTTCGCCGTCGAGCCCGGGCAGATGGTGGCCCTCGTCGGCCCCTCGGGCGCGGGCAAGTCCACGCTCTCCATGCTGATCTCCCGGATCTACGACGTGAGCGACGGCCAGGTGCTGGTCGGCGGGGTCGACGTCCGGGATGCCACGCTCGCCTCGCTCCGCGACGAGATCGGCGTGGTCACGCAGGATTCGCACCTGTTCCACGAGACCATCCGCGAGAACCTGCGCTACGCCAAGCCGGACGCCACCGACGACGAGATCTGGGCCGCGCTGGCCGGCGCGCAGGTCGCCGACCTGGTCCGCGCCCTGCCCGACGGGCTGGACACCACGGTCGGCGAGCGCGGCTACCGCTTCTCCGGCGGCGAGAAGCAACGCATCGCCATCGCCCGGCTGCTGCTCAAGGCGCCGTCGATCGTGATCCTCGACGAGGCCACCGCGCACCTCGACTCGGAGAGCGAGGCGGCGGTGCAGCGGGCGCTGTCGGTGGCGCTGACCGGGCGTACCGCGCTGGTGATCGCGCACCGGCTCTCCACCGTCCGCGACGCCGACCAGATCCTCGTCCTCGACGAGGGGCGGATCGTCGAGCGCGGGCGGCACGACGAGCTGGTCGCCGTGGGCGGGCTCTACGCCGAGCTCTACCGCACCCAGTTCGCGGTCACCGACTCGCCGGCCCCCTACGCGGAGCCGGAGCAGCCGGGGCCGGTGGTCACCGTGCCGGTCGGCACCTACGTGGCACAGGAGGCGCTGCCCCCGGCCGCCGCCAACTAGCCCTGGCCGGCAACCGCGGCAGCACGCAGCTCGCCGAAGGCCGCGCCGAGGGTCTCCGGGGTGAAGTGCGCGTTCAACCCGCTCGGGTTGGGCAGCACCCAGAGCCGGGCCGCCGCGAGCGGTTCCGGCTGCGGCCCGAAGCCCGCCTTCGGCCGGGCGAACCCGATCCGGTACGCGGTCACCCCGACCACCGCCACCCAGCGCGGCCGGTACCGCGCCACCTTGGCGGTCAGCTCCCGCGCCCCCTCGACCAGCTCCTCGGCGGTCAGCTCGTCGGCGCGGGCGCTGGCCCGGGCCACCATGTTGGTGATGCCCAGCCCGAGACCGGGCAGCTCGTCCTGCTCGCTCGGGTGCAACTGGCGCGGGGTGAAGCCGCCCCGGTGCAGCGCCGGCCAGAACCGGTTGCCCGGGCGGGCGAAGTGCCACCCGGTGGCCGCCGACCACAGGCCCGGGTTGATGCCGACGAAGAGCACGTCCAGCCCGGGCGCGATGACGTCCGGGAGGAGCCGGTCGGCGGCCGCCGCGAGCTGCTCCTTGCTGGGGCGGGGATAGCGCCGGGCCGGCGACCCGGGTGCGGGGTCCGGCCGGCCGCCGGCGGGACGGCGTCGGTCGCTCACAGGCCGCGCAGCGCGCCGCCGTCGACCGGCACGGTGACTCCGGTGACGTAGCCGGCAGCGGGGGAGAGCAGGAAGGCGGCCACCCGGCCGAACTCGGCGGGGTCGCCGATCCGGCCCAGCGGGATCGACGCCTCCGCCTCGGCGCGGGCCCGCTCCGGGTCGCCGCCGGCCGCCAGGAGTTCCCGGTTACGGTCGGTCATGATCCGCCCCGGCAGGAGGCTGACCACCCGTACGCCGCGGGGACCGTGCTCGTCGGCCAGGTCCTTGGCCACCCCGGCCAGGCCGGGGCGCAAGCCGTTGGAGATGCCGAGCCCGGGCAGCGGGCTGCGTACCGAGGTGGACAGCACCAGCCCGATGGCGCCCCCGTCGGTGAGCGCGGCGGCCACCGTGCGCGCGGTGCGGACGCTGCCCAGGAAGACCGTCTCGAAGGACTCCCGCCACTGCTCGTCGGTGACCTGGGCGGCGGTGCCCCGGGGCGGGCCGCCCACCGAGATCAGCGCCCCGTCGAGCCGGCCGAACTGCTCGCGCGCCGCCGCGACGAGCCGCTCCGGGGTGCCCGCGTCGGTGAGGTCCGCGGTCAGCCCGATGACCCGCTCCGGCCCGCCGAGCGCCTCGACGGCGGCGGCCACCCGCTCGGGGTCGCGGGACGAGATCACCACGCGGGCGCCGTCGGCGACGAGCTGCTCGGCGGTGGCGAAACCGAGGCCGCCCGAGGCGCCGGTCAGCACGTACACCCGGTCGGCGAGTCCGAGATCCATGGGGCCGATCCTGCCGTACCGCGGAGGGGCCTGCCGCCGTGGCAGGGCGGCGTCGGCCTGGCGGTCAACTCGTTCTCGCAGAGCGTCAACACCGGCGGCACCACGCCGACCACGCCGCCGGCCACCACC
>NZ_JBEXLR010000050.1:0-44847 GCF_040610095.1 Micromonospora sp. NPDC004540 | reverse complement strand
GCAGCCGGTCGGCGAACTCGGCCACCACCCGCAGCGCGGCCTCCGCGCCGCCGACGTCGCTCCCGGCGGACGCGAGGGCCAGGGTGGCCCGCCGCGACCGGTGCAGCGCGGCGGGCAGCCAGTGGTCGAGCTGCCGGACGAGCAGCTCGCGCAGGACGGCGTCGGTCGACATCCTGCCAGCATGGCAGGTCAGGCGGGAATGGAGATGCCCACGCCGCCGCGGGTCTGGCCGCCGTAGCGCTGCCGCTCGCGGTCGAGGTCGAGCCGGCCGATCCGCTTGCGGGCGGCGACGGCCGCGTCGTCGAGCAGGTCGGCGGGGACGATCCAGACGATCTCGAACTCCAGCCCGTCGGGGTCGCGGCCGTAGAGGCTCTTGGTGGTCCCGTGGTCCGAGGCGCCGACCAGGGCGTCGGCGGCGGCCAGCCGCTCGGCGGTGGCGGCCAGCTCGTCCAGGGTGTCCAGCTCCCAGGCGAGGTGGTAGAGGCCGACGGTGGCCCGGCCGGCCGGGGAGGCTCCGGCGGCCGCGCCGATCTCGAACAGGCCGAGGTCGTGGTCGTTGGTGGAGTCGGGCGCCTGGAGGAAGGCGGCGCCGCGGAAGCCGTCCGGCGTCATCGGCACCGGGCGGAAGCCGAGCACGTCGCGGTAGAAGGCGACGCTGCGGTCGAGGTCACGGACGTAGAGGACGGCGTGGTTGAGCCGGTGGATACCCATGACCCGACGGTAGCGCGGTTTGGTTGAGCGTTCAACAACGAGCGCTATGATGGCCGTCATGACCCGGTGGCTGGACCCCGACGAGCAGCGGACCTGGCGGGCGTTCCTCACCGCCTCCCGGGCGCTGATGGACACCCTCGACCGCGAGCTGCAACGCGACGCCGGGATGCCGCACGCGTACTACGAGATCCTGGTCCGGCTCTCCGAGGCCCCCGACCGGCGGCTGCGGATGAGCGAGCTGGCCGACGCCACCGGCTCCTCCCGCAGCCGGCTCTCGCACGCCGCCGCCCGGCTGGAGGCGGCCGGGTGGATCCGCCGGGAGGAGTGCGCCACCGACCGGCGCGGCCAGCTCGCCGTGCTCACCGACGCCGGCTTCGCCACCCTGGCCGCGGCCGCGCCCGGCCACGTCGCCGGGGTACGCCGGCACCTGTTCGACGCGCTCAGCCCGGCCCAGGTGGACCAGCTGCGGCGGATCAGCGAGACGCTGGCCGACCACCTGACCGGATCGCGACCAAACTGATCCACTGCGGGGCTTGTACTTACCGTCGCCGGATGAGCACGATGGGGCAGTGTCCTCCGGCTTCGCTGACCTGACTGTCCAGGCGCACCACCTGGTGTCCGAAGGCGACCTCGCCGGTGCCCAGCGACTGCTCGCCGACGCGCTGAGCGACGCCGATCCCCGTCCGGCCAACGCATCCGCGGAGCTGGCCGAGGCCGCCGGTCTCCAGGCCCGGGTGCTCGTCGCGCTCGGCGAGCCGCACTCCGCGCGCGGCTGGGCCGCGTTCGCGTACGCGGCGGCCACCCGGCTGTTCGGGCGCTCCGACGAGCGGACGGTCACCGCCGCCGCGACCCTGGCCGCGGTGCTGCACCGGGTCGGCAGCGACGCGCGCGCCGCCCGGCTCTACTCCGACGTCATCATCGAGCTGACCGCCCGGGACGGGCCGGAGTCGCAGCGGGTGCTGGCCGCGCACGCCGACCTGGCCACCGTGGAATACGCGCGCGGCCAGTGCGACGTGGCCCGCGACCGGTTGCAGGACGCCTGGGAGCTGCACCGCGAGGTCTACGGCGACGGCCAGCCCAGCGGCATCAAGATGCTCGCCAAGCTCGGCGCGATGGAACGCGACTGCGGCCGCTACGCCGAGGCCCACGAGCACCTGACCCTCGCCGAGGACCTGTGCCGGGAGCACCTGGCCGCCGACGACCCGCTCGCCGCCCAGGTCGCCGGGCTGGCCCGGGCCGCCGCCGACCCGGACCACGTCTGCGGCGGGGCCGAGCCGCCGGCCCGGGAGACGCCGGTGGTGCCGGCCGCCCGGGTCCCCCCGCCCGCCGAGGGTCCGCCCGACCTGCCGCCCTACCAGCCGCCGACGCTCGACGACCCGGTCGAGACGCCGCTCTACCGCCCGCCGGACCGCGCCGCCGACGCCGCGCACGTGCCGACGCCCCGCACGCCGCCCGAGGCGGACGACGAGGCGTTCGCGGACTACCCGTGGCCGCCGGAGGAGCCGGCCGAGGAGCCCTGGCGGCCCGGGGAGAGCGCGCTGCCGCCGACCGTGGTCGGCCTGGCCGACTCCGAGCCGGCGGGCGTACGCCGGGTTTCCCAGGCCGACGAGCCCGAGGAGCCGTCGCGCCACCTGCCGGTGCACGTGCCCCGGCCGCCCGCCGCCGAGCGCCGGCGCACACCCTGGCTGCCCCTGGTGGTGGCCGGCGTGGTGGTGGCGCTGCTGCTCGGCACCATCGCGGTGATCGCCGGGGTGTCCCGGGTGGACGACCGGCGGGGCCCGGCGCCCGCGCCGACCGGGCACGACTCCTCGGCCGGTCCCACCACCGGGCCGCCCAGCGCCGCCCCGGCCGCCTCCCCCGGCACCCCGCCCGGGCGGCTCGCCCTGACCGACCGGCGCGACAGCATCGTGCTGAGCTGGACGTACCCGGCCGGGGCGGAGGGGCCCGTGGTGGTCGCCGGGGGCCGCGCGGGGCAGCCGCAGCGCACCTTCCTGAGCCTGCCCGCCGGCTCGGTCGACTACATCGCCTACGGCCTCGACCGCACCACCGACTACTGCTTCACGGTCGCGGTGGTCTGGTCCACCGACACGGTCGCCCGGACCACGCCGGTCTGCACGAAACGGCGCCGCTGACCCACCGGTCCCCCGCGGTTTGCGCCGTATCGGCGATGGGCCCGGTGCCGGTCTGTGACCCTGTCGGCGTGGGCACAGCAGCGGAGGGCGAGACCGTCGAGTTGAGAGTGCACGGGGTGTCCGGCGGCACCGCCGAGAAGATCCTCGACCACCCGATCGTGGACCTGGTCGCCGGCGACCGTCACGCGGGGTTCTACCGGCCCCGGCCGGGGGTCGGGGCGGCGGGCGGGGCCACCCCCGGGATCGCCGTCGAGGCGTACCGCTGGGGCGCCCTGACCGCGGGCGCCGCGGTGCGGACGGCGTCCATGCTGTTGCTGCTGCCGTTCATGCTGAGCAACCTGGCGATCCGGCTCCGCCCGGCCTCGACCGGCCGGTCCGGCCTGTTCCGGGTGCTGTGCCGCCTGCTCGCCGGGACGCTGACCGCCGCCTTCGTGCTCTCGGTCGTCGGCGTGACGCTCGACCTGGTCGGCTGGCAGTGCGTGCCCTACGACGGGTGCCGCGCGAACCGCCCCTACCTGTCCTGGCTGGGCGACCTTCCGGCCGGCCCCCGGCTGGCCCTGCTGTCGCTCGTCCCGCTGGTCGCGTTGCGCGTCGTCTGGGGCATCGGCGCACGGTCGGCGCGGGCGCTCGAGGGGTTCCGCCCGCCCCAGCCGCACCCGGAGGGCGCCGGGGCGCGCGAGTGCCTCGACGTCCCGGGCTTCTGGGACGACGAGCGGACGCCCGCCTGGCTGCGCCAGATCCACGTGGCGATCGGCGCCGGCACGCTGGACGCCAGCCTGCTCGCCGGGATCTCCGCCCCGGACGGTGTCGCCGGGCGGGTGCTGTTCGCCGCCGCCGTCGGCCTGATCGGGTGCGGCACGGTGCTGCTCTGCCTGCCCGTCCCGGCCACCCCGCCCCGGGTCCGCCGTGTGCTGCGCCCGCTGTCGGCCGCCACCATCGGGCTGAGCGCGCTGAGCCTCGGCTACGCCGCCCTGGCGCGCGGCGTCCACTCGCTGCCCGGCCAACTGCCCGGCTACGAGGGGGCGGTCGGCGCCCTGCTCGGGGCGCAGGGCGTCCTGCTGGTGGTGCTGGCCCTCGTCACGATGGCGCCCCGGAAGACCGGCAGCCGGTCCGTCCTCGCCGGGCTCGGCATGCCCGTCGTGGCGGCGGCGTCGGTGACGGTCGCCGGCGCCTTCGCCGCCACCCTGGTCTTCCGGGTCGCCGACTTCCTCGACCGCGGCGCCCTCCCCGGCCCGATCTGGCCGGACCCCCCGGGCGTCGCTCCCCTGGACCCGCCGGTCGCCTACTGGTGGGCCGCGCTGGCCGGCCTGGCCGCCCTGCTCGTCGCCACCGGGGCCGCCTCGCTCACGCTCGTGATCAGCCGGCGGCGGAGGCGGCGCCGCGCCGCGGGGATCGTCGAGCGGGACTACCCGGACGTCGCACCCGGTGCGGCGTCCCGGCGCGACGTGGTCCGGGAGACCATCGCCCGCTCCCACGTGACCGACGAGCTGGGCCCGATCCTCGTCACGTTCTTCGTGATGTCCTCGCTGGGGCTGGCCACCATCGCGTTCGACCTGGTCGGGATCGGGCCCACCCAGCTGGTCGCCCGGCTCAGCAGGGACCCGGCCGAGACCACGCTGCTGACGGCGTACGTGACCGACGGCGGGGTCTGGCTCATCAGCCTGCTCGTCATCGGCCTCATGATCCTCGCCTTCCGCTCCTACCGGTCGGCGGAGACGCGACGCACGGTGGCCGCGCTGTGGGACCTGGGCGACTTCTGGCCCCGTACCGTCCATCCCTTCGCGCCGCCCTGCTACGCCGCCCGGGCCGTGCCCGAACTCGCCAAGCGGGTGTCCGCGCTCGGCGCACGCGGCAAGGTGGTCATCTCGGGGCACAGCCACGGCTCGGTCCTGGCCGCGGCCACGATCCTCCAGCTGCCGCCGGAGGTCCTGCGCCGGGTGGCGCTGCTGACCCACGGCACCCCGCTGAGCCGGCTCTACACCCGCCTCTATCCCGCCTATCTCGGCGGGCAGACCCTGTGCGACCTGGGCGACCGCCTCGACTGGCGGTGGCGGAACCTGTGGCGGGACACCGATCCGGTCGGTGGGCCCGTCTTTCCCCGATCGGGCGACGGGCGGGCGGCGTGTGACGTCCCCGGGACCGGGTCCGTCGACATCCGGCTCCGCGATCCGGTCAGCCTGGCGATCGACCCGGCGGACACCGTGCCGCCGCCGCTCGAACGGCACTGGCCCTACCACACGCAGACGACGTACCAGACCGCCGTGCGGGCCCTCGCCGATCGGATCGGCTGACGCCGGTCGCGGTCAGTCCGCCTCCGGGTCGGCCAGCGCGGGCAGCCGTACCGTCACCCGCAGCCCCGGCGCCGCCGCGTCCGGCGTGGCGTCGGCCAGCTCGACGGCGCCACCGGCCCGGCGGACCAGCTCGCGCACGATGGCCAGGCCGAGGCCGGCGCCGCCGGCGTCGCGCGCCCGGGCGTCGTCCAGCCGCGTGAAACGGGCGAAGACCCGCTCCCGGTCCGCCGCCGGGATGCCCGGCCCGTCGTCGGTCACCGTGATCAGGTGGTACGCCGAACCGCCGCGCTGCCGGGGAACCGGCGGGTCGGAGTGCGGGCCGGTGACCGCGAGCCGCACCTCGCCGTGCGCGTGCCGCAGCGCGTTCTCCACCAGGTTGACCAGCACCCGGCGCAGCTCCCCCGGGTCCCCCTCGGTCCAGAGCGGCCCGGGCGGCGGCGTGTGGTGCAGCGGCGGGGACGGATAGCGCCCGGCCACCCCGCGCAGCAGCTCGCCCAGCTCCACCGGGCCGACGGCGTGCGGCGCGGGACGGTCCGGCCGGGCGGCCTGCTCGTCGAGGCGGGCCAGCAGCAGCAGGTCGTCGACCAGCCGGCTGAGCCGCTCGGTGTCGGCGAGCAGGTTCTCCGCCACCGCCGGCCAGTCCGTCCCGGCGCCCAGCCGCCGGGCCACCTCCAGCTCGGTGCGCATGTTGGTGACCGGGCTGCGCAGCTCGTGCGCGGCGTCGGCGACGAACGCCCGCTGCCGGTCCCGGGACGCGGCCAGCCGGTCCAGCATGTCGTTGAGGGTGACCGCCAGTCGCTGGATCTCGTCCCGCCCCGCCGGCACGGGCAGCCGCTCCGCCCCGGCGCGGCCGGTGATCTCGGCGGCCCCGCTGCGCAGCGCCTCCACCGGGCGCAGGGTCGCCCCGACCACCCGCCAGGCCACCACGGCCAGCCCGGCCACCAGCAGCGGGAAGCCGACCAGCAGCAGGTTCCGGACCACGTGCAGGCTGTGCCGGACGTCGGACATCGACTTGGCCACCAGCACGGTGAGCGGCGCGTCCGCGGTGCCCGCCGGCACCGTCACCACCCGGACCGGCCCGGTCAGCCCGACCCGCCGCCCGTCCACCACGAGCCGCTGCCGCTCCCCGGCACGCAGCTGGTCGGGGCCGAGCATCGGCACCAGCCTGTCGGCGTCGATGGACGCCGCGCGGATCCGGCCCTGGCCGTCGACCACCTGGACGCGGAGCTGCCCGCCGGCCACCGGCAGCGGGTCGGGCAGGGCGTCCTCCGCGGCGAGCAGCGCGACCGCGTCCGCGGTGCGGAGCGCCTCGTCGTCGACGGAGCGCTGCAGCGTCCACCCGAGCGCGCCGAGCAGCAGCGCCCCGCCGAGCGCGAACCCCACGACCAGGCCGAGCACCCCGAGCGCGAGCAGCCGGGACCGCAGCCCGAGGTTGGGCAGGAGCGCCGTGAGCCGCCGCCTCATGTGGCCAGCCGGTAGCCGGCGCCCCGGACCGTCTCCAGCCGGTCCCGGCCGATCTTGCGGCGCAGGTAGCCGACGTAGACCTCGACGGCGTTCGGGGCGGTCTCCACCGCGGCGTCCCAGACGTGGTCCAGTAGCTCGGTCTTGGAGACCACCTCGCCGGGGCGGCGCATCAGGTAGTCGAGCAGGGCGTACTCGCGGGTGGTCAGGGCGACCTCGGCGTCGGCCCGGGTCACCCGCCGGCGGGCGGGATCCAGCCGCAGGTCGCCGACCGCGAGCACGGCCGGGCGCTCCGGCGCGCCGCGGCGCAGCAGCGCCCTCAGCCGGGCCAGCAGCACCACGTACGAGAAGGGCTTGGTGAGGTAGTCGTCGGCCCCGCAGTCCAGCCCGTCGGCCTGGTCGTACTCGCCGTCCTTGGCGGAGAGCATGAGCACCGGCAGCCAGCGCTCCTCGGCGCGCAGCCGGCGGACCACCTCGTAGCCGGAGAGGCCGGGCAGCATCACGTCGAGGATCATGGCGTCGTAGTCGCCGTGCCGGGCGGCGTCCAGCCCGCCGGGGCCGGTGGCCTCGACGTCCACCACGAAGCCCTCCGCCTGCAGGCCCCGCCGCAGCGACGCGGCCAGCCGCGTCTCGTCCTCCACCACCAGCAACCGCACGGCTCAAGGGTGCCATCCGGTGACACCCCCTAGGGAATCTCCTCAGCACGCTCACAGCGTCCCTGGTGCAGCATCTACCGTCAGGAGGTGCAGAACATGTCCGTACTGAAGAACCGCGCCGTGCTGCGCTGGCTGGTCCCGGTGACCGCGGGGGTCGCCGTGATCGGGGGCGGTGCCGCCGTCGGCACGTTCGCCGCCGGGGCCGACCCGGCGCTGCCGCCGCGTACCGCCGCTCAGCTCCTGGAGGACCTGCGGACGTCCCGCCTCGACGGGCTCTCCGGCACGGTGGTGCAGCGCGCCGACCTCGGGCTGCCGCGGATCGCCGAGCTGGCCGGGCAGGTCGGCGGGAACGAGCTGGCCAGCCTGATCAGCGGCACGCACACGCTGCGCGTCTGGTACGCCGGCCCGGACCGGCAGCGGGTGGCCCTGGTCGACACGCTCGGCGAGCGGGACGTGCTGCGCAACGGGCGCGACGTCTGGACCTGGAGCAGCCGGGACAACGCCGCGTCGCACCGGACGCTGCCGGCGGAGGGGAAGGACCTCGACACCGCGCCGGCCACCCCGGCCGACGCCGCCGACCGGGCGCTGGAGGCCATCGACCCGAGCACCGCGGTCACCGTGGGCCGCTCCGCCACGGTCGCCGGGCGCAGCGTCTACGAGCTGGTGCTGACGCCGCGCGACCGGGACTCGCTGGTGCACCAGGTGCGGATCGCGCTGGACGCGAAGGAGCACGTGCCGCTGCGCTTCGAGGTGCTCGCCGACGGGGCGGACGAGCCGGCGTTCGAGGTGGCGTTCACCCAGGTCGACTTCCGCACGCCGGACGCCGACCAGTTCCGGTTCAACCCGCCGCCGGGTGTGCGGGTCACCGAGGAGTCGGCGGGCGACGACCGCGGGCCGGCCGGCAAGCACCTGCCCGAGCGGGGCAAGGACGGGCCGGACGTGCGTACCGTCGGGACCGGCTGGACCACCGTGCTGGTCGCGAAGCTCGACGCGGCCGGGCCGGGCGCCCCGGCGGGGAAGCCGGGCGAGGCGACGGGGCCGGACGCGGAGGCCATGGCGAAGGTGCTCGGCGGGCTGGAGCGGGTGAGCGGTGACTGGGGCAGCGGGCGGCTGCTCACCGGCAAGCTGTTCAGCGTGCTGCTCACCGACGACGGCCGGGTGCTGGCCGGCCTGGTCCGGCCGGAGCGGCTGTACGAGGCGGCGAAGGGCTGAGATCCGCGGGATCCGTCGGGGTCCGGTCGGCGTGTGCCGGCCGGGCCCCGTTCTCGTGTGCGAGCCTGCGGTGTGACGTGGTCGCGGGCGGCCGGCGAGGCTTGGTCCGGCGGCGGGCCGCGCGGTATCTTTCTCATTTCAAACACAAAAAGGAATGGCTCGTAAAGCCATTCCTGCCGCAATTTTAGCCATGAGGAGCCGGCTTGTCAACCCACTCCGACGTGTCGGGTGAGCTGCACCAGGACGACGAGATCGGTCGCGAGCAGGAGTACGTCTCGATGCTCTACGACCGGCTGGACGGCATGCGGGACCAGGCCGCCCGGCGGCTCACCGAGGAGCTGCGCGCGACCGGCGGCACCCTCCAGGCCCGTTCGCAGCGCGACTCCGCCGTGGGGATGTACGCCGACCAGGTCGAGCAGTATTCCGCGGTGGAGACCGGCCTCTGCTTCGGCCGGCTCGACGGCGGCGACGACTCGTGCCGCTACATCGGCCGGATCGGCATCTTCGACACCTCCGGCGACTACGACCCACTGCTGATCGACTGGCGCGCCCCGGCCGCCCGCGCCTTCTACCTGGCCACCGCCGCCAACCCGCAGGGCGTGCGCCGGCGTCGGCACCTGCGTACCCGGGAGCGGAAGGTCACCGGGCTCAACGACGAGGTGCTGGACATCGCCGCCGCCTCGCCCACCGCCCACGAGGAGGTGACCGGGGAGGCGTCCCTGCTCGCGGCGCTGAACGCCGGGCGTACCGGGCGGATGCGCGACATCGTCGAGACCATCCAGGCCGAGCAGGACCGGATCATCCGGGCCGACCTGCCGGGCGTCATGGTGGTGCAGGGCGGGCCGGGCACCGGCAAGACGGCGGTGGCGCTGCACCGGGCCGCGTACCTGCTCTACACCCACCGGCAGCAGCTCTCCACCCGGGGCGTGCTGCTGGTCGGCCCGAACGCCACCTTCCTGCGCTACATCTCCCAGGTGCTGCCGGCGCTGGCCGAGACGGGCGTGCTGCTGCGCACCCAGGCCGACCTCTTCCCCGGCGTGCACGCCGGGCGCACCGAGCCGGCGGCGACCGCGGCGCTGAAGGGGCGCGCGGTGCTGGCCGAGGTGCTGGCCAACGCGGTCCGGGACCGGCAGTGGGTGCCGGCCGAGCCGCTGGAGATCGAACTGCCCCAGCGGGAGGTCCTCACCCTCGACCCGGAGACGGTGCGCCAGGCGCGGGACCGGGTCCGCCGCACCGACCGCCCGCACAACCTGGCCCGGGCGCTGTTCGACATCGAGATCGTGCACGCGCTCGCCGACCAGGTCGCCGAGCGGATCGGCGCCGACCCGCTCGGCGGGGAGAACCTGCTCTCCGAGGCCGACCGGGCCGAGATCCGCCGGGAGCTGCGCGACGAGCCCGAGATCCGGGCCGCGCTGGACGAGCTGTGGCCGGTGCTCACCCCGCAGCGGCTGCTCGCCGACCTGTACGCCTCTCCCGAGCGGATCGCCGCCGCCGCGCCGATGCTCACCGACGCCGAGCGGGCCGCGCTGCACCGGGAGCCGGGCGGCTGGACGCCGGCCGACGTGCCGCTGCTCGACGAGGCGGCCGAGCTGCTCGGTGAGGACGAGCGCGCCGCCGCAGCCCGCCGGGACCGGATCCGCGCCATGGAACGGGAGTACGCCGAGGGCGTGCTGGAGATCTGGCGCGGTTCCCGCTCGATCGACGTGGAGGACGAGGCGGACGGTGGCGAGATCCTCGGCGTCACCGACCTGATCGACGCCGACCGGCTCTCCGAGCGGCAGGAGGAGGCCGACCGGCTCACCACCGCGCAGCGCGCCGCCGCCGACCGGACCTGGGCCTTCGGGCACGTGATCGTCGACGAGGCGCAGGAGCTGTCGCCGATGGCCTGGCGGCTGCTGATGCGCCGCTGCCCGAGCCGGTCGATGACCATCGTCGGGGACGTGGCGCAGACCGGCGCGCTCGCCGGCACTCCGTCGTGGCAGGAGGCGCTGGCGCCGTACGTGGCGGACCGGTGGCGGCTGGAGGAGCTGACCGTCAGCTACCGCACCCCGGCCGAGATCATGGCGGTCGCCGCCGAGGTGCTCGCCGAGATCGACCCGGCGCTGCGCCCACCACGCTCCGTACGCGCCAGCGGCGTGCCGCCGTGGGAGCGGAGCGTCGCCGGGGACCGGCTCGCCGCCGAACTGGTCGAGGCGACCGCGCGGGAGGCCGACGGGCTGGCCGACGGCCGGCTCGGGGTGATCGTGCCGGCCGGCCGGGTGGCCGAGCTGGGGGCGGCGGTCGTCGCCGCGCTGCCGGAGGCGACCGTCGGCGAGCAGCCGGAGTTGGCGAACCGGGTGGTGGTGCTCACCACCGAGCAGGCCAAGGGCCTGGAGTTCGACTCGGTGCTGGTGGTGGACCCGGACCGCATCGTCGCCGAGTCCCCCCGCGGTCACAGCGACCTCTACGTCGCCCTCACCCGCGCCACCCAGCGCCTGGGCATCCTCCGCACGCCCTGACCCACCCCACCCTCTGGACGATCATGAGGTTGGCGGCGATGTGGATCTCCGTTCCTGCCGCCAACTTCATGATCGACGCGGCGAAAGGGGGCGGCGGTTGCCGCCCCCTCTCCTCGGTGTCGGTGTCAGCCTGGGTTGGCTCGGTCGTTGGTGAAGTTGCCGACCTGGCTGCCGCTGGACGAGGCGTCGCTGGTGGAGCCGCCGGCCGGGGTGCTCAGGCCGCCGGTGGTGGCGTCGCCCGTGGTGGTCGGGGCCACCCTGCCCCGGTGCCGCTCCGGTTGGCGGGCCAGCCGGCGGACGCTGGCCGGGCCGGCCGTGCCGCCGGTCGTGGTGATCGCGCCCTGGCCCCGGGTGGGGCCGCCGTCGCGCAACACGTTCGGGTCGACCGGGGCGTGCGCCGGGTCGTCCGGATCGTCCTCCTGGATCACCCGCAGCACGTCGGTCTGCGGCACGGTGACCTCGTCGAGCGCGCCCTCGCCGTAGACGCCGCCGGCGACCCGCTCCTCGGCCCGCCGGGCGGCCTGCTGCCGCATGTCGTCCTCACGCACGTGAACCACCTCGCAGGTTTCTCGGGATCCGTCTTGCGTGCCCGTCGACCGCCGGCTGAAACCGGCCGGCCGTCCGGCCCGGGAGCGGTGTCGGTTGCATACCCGGATGTCTGGTTCCAGCGGTGGATCGGCGCGCTCCTATTCGGCCGGGGGCCGGCGTTACCTGTCCGAGGCCTCGGGTAGACGGAGGGTGCCCCCGCCACAGAGCGCGAACCGTGCCGTGGCCGACCTGCGGCAGCGGGGCGGGAGGTGTGCAGGGAACGACTCATCAATCCTGAGGAGGACAGATGAGCACGCAGGCTGCATCCACCAGGCCGATGAACCGGCCGGCGCAGGACATGTCCAACCGGGCCGCGATGCAGGAGACGCCGACCCGCCCGATGCCGATGATGCACGACGGCCAGCGGCAGGCGATCCAGTCGCCCGGCACGGAGACCAAGCCGTCGCTCCGGACGACCGAATTCTGGGTCTACGTCGCGTCGGTCGCGGCCGTGCTGGTGGCGTCCTTCCTGGTCGGCAAGAACTCGGTCGGCGTGGACATCTTCCGCGCACCGCAGGCCTGGTTCTTCATCACGCTGCTGACCATCGGTTACCTGGGTAGCCGGGGTCTGGCCAAGGCCGGAAGCAACTTCCGCAGCGGTGAGGAGCGCAAGGCCCGGCACTGACTTGGAGCCACACCTGAGACGACGATGCCCCCGGGGTAAACCCGGGGGCATCGTCGCGTGCCGTCACTCCCCGCCGAAGTCCCCGAAGTCGCCCTCGAAGGCGTCCTCGATCAGTTCACCGGCGACCAGGCCGCCCGCCACGCCGAGCGCGGCGCCGCCCAGCATGCCGCCCATGCCCGAGCCGCGGTGCCCGTGGTGCCCGTGCGGGGCGCCGAAGCCCTGGGCGCGCAGGTTGCCGAAGCGCGAGGTGGTCTCGCGCAGCCAGCCGTCGACCACCTGGACCCAGTCGGTGCGGCCGGCGTCGCTGTGCGGGACGGCGTACCGGCCGAAGGCGTCGTGCCCGGCGCTGAGGAAGCCGCCGCGCTTGTCGCACTCCAGGATCACCTCGACGCCGTGCTGGCTGGTGACGAAGGTCAGCTCGACCTCGTTGACCGCCCGGGCGTACTGGGGCGAGGCGAAGAACTCGATCTCCTGGTAGAAGGGGAGCGTCTGCTGCACGCCCCGGATGTGGCCGCGCTCCAGGTCGGCGTGCTTGAAGCGGAAGCCGAGCGCCTGGAAGGCGTCGAGGATCCGCTCGTGGATCGGCAGCGGGTGTACCGCCACCTGGTCCAGGTCGGACTTGTCGACGGCCCGGGCCACCGCCAGCTCGGTGCGCAGGCCCATGGTCATGCCGTGCAGCCGCTGGCCGTAGACGTCGGTGACCGGGGTCTCCCACGGGACGGGGAGCTGGAACGGGATGGACAGCTGCTGCTTCGGGGCCAGCTGGAGCGGGCCGCTCACCGGCATGCGGTGGAACTCCATGACGCCGGCGTACTCGGTGTCGCCGCCCTCGATCTCGACTCGGGTGACCAGGCCGACGGTGATCTGCTCGATGCTCGCCGGCGCGTCGCCGCCGACCAGGTTGACGTGCCCGTCCAGGGTCAGGCCCGGCCGGGTGTTGGGGTTGGTCAGCACGGTGTCGACGCTGGGGCCACCCACGCCGAACGCGCTCAGCATCTTCTTGAAGACCATCGCCACTACTCCGCTTCCACCGTCGGCGCGCTCCACCCTGGAGCGCGCGGGGCCAGAGGGACCCTAACCTGGGCGGCTGTGAGGTGCCTGAAAGCGAGCCGGGTCAGTCGACGTCGACCACGATCAGCTCACCGACCTGTTCGCCGATCTGCCGGCGCCCCTCCGGCGGCAGCCCGGCGTCGGTGACGAGCAGGTCGGCCTCCTCCAGTGGGGCGATGGTGGCGATGCCGATGGTCTCCCACTTGGTGTGGTCGGCGAGGACGACGAGCCGCCGGGCCGCGCCGATCAGCCGCCGGTTGACCGCCGCCTCCAGCAGGTTCGGGGTGGTGAACCCGGTACGCGGGCTCATCCCGTGCACGCCGAGGAAGAGCAGGTCGACGTTGAGCGCGGCGATGGCCGCCTCGGCCACCGGCCCGGTCAGGGCATCCGACGGGGTACGGATGCCGCCCGTGAGCACGACGGTCTGGTCGGCGCGCGGGTTCTGGTAGAGGGCGTCGGCCACCGGGATCGAGTTGGTGACCACGGTCAGCCCCCGGACGTCGGCCAGCCGGGCGGCCAGGGCGGCGGTGGTCGTGCCGGCGGAGAGCGCGATCGCCATGCCGGGCTCGACCAGACCGGCGGCTCGCTCGACGATGGCCCGCTTCTCGGCCTGCTGCCGGATCGACTTGGCCGCGAAGCCCGGCTCCTCGGCCGAGCCCGGGCCGGCCAGCGTCGCTCCCCCGTGGACCTTGTCGACCAGGCCCCGTTCGGCGAGCACCTCCAGGTCCCGCCGGATGGTCATGTCCGACACCCCGAAGCGGCTGACCAGGTGGCTGACCCGGACGCCGCCGCGCTGGCGGATCAGCTCCAGGATGGCGCTCTGCCGTTGCTGAGCGAGCATGAATCCTCCTTCGCGCGCAAGCGGCACGGTACGCGGGTCAGACGGTCTCGGGATGGACCGCGGGCTCCTCGCGGACGACCGCCACCTCGCCCGCCGGGACCACCAGCTCGCCGTCGCACCGGTCGCCCCCGAGCAGTTCGGCGCCGGTGACCGCCAGCCGGGCCTCGGCGTCGGTGTGGTTGATGACGAACAGCCAGCTCCGGTCGGCGGCCCGGCGGCGGACCACCTCCACCCCCGCCGGCGCGGTCGCCGCCGGGCCGGCGCCGGCCTCGGTGAGCAGGCGGGCGACCAGCCGTTCGGTGGCCGGCTGGTCGAGCCGGGTGCCGAGGTACCAGGCCGCGCCGGCGCCGACCGCGTGCCGGGTCAGCGCCGGCACCCCGGGCAGCGGCCCGTCCGCGTACGACGCGAGCACCTCGGCGCCCTCGGCGTGCAGCCACTCGGTCCACACGTCGGCGGCCGTGCCGTCGTCGAGGCGGACCGACTCGCCCGCCCGGAGCGGGAAGAACTCCTCGGTGCGCACGCCGAGCAGGTCGCGGAACGCGCCCGGGTAGCCGCCGAGCCGGATGTGGTCGTGCTCGTCGACGATGCCGCTGAAGTAGGTGACCAGCGCGGTCCCGCCCGCCTCGACGTAGCGGCGCAGCGCGTCGGCGTCGGCGTCGCGGACCAGGTAGAGGGTGGGCGCCAGGACCAGCCGGTAGCGGGACAGGTCGGTGGACGGGTGCACCACGTCGGCGGTGACGCCGGCCCGCCAGAGCGCGCCGTGCAGCGCGGTGAGCCGGTCGGTGTAGGTGACGTCGACGCTGGGGTGGGAGTCGAGTTCGGCGCCCCACCAGGCCTCGTAGTCGAAGAGGATGGCCACGTCGGCGTCGACCCGGCTGCCGCGTACCTCGGCCAGGGCCTGGAGGTCGGCGCCGAGCCGGCAGACCTCGCGGAACACCTTGGTCTCCGGGCCGGCGTGCGGGACCAGCGCGGAGTGGAACTTCTCGGCGCCCGCCCGGGAGGCCCGCCATTGGAAGAACAGCACCCCGTCGGCGCCGCGCGCCACGTGGGCGAGGCTGTTGCGGCGCAGCTGGCCGGGGGTCTTGGCGACGTTGCGCGGCTGCCAGTTCACCGCGCTCGTGGAGTGCTCCATGAGCAGCCACGGGTCGCCGCCGGCGACGCCCCGGGTGTGGTCGGCGGCCAGCGCCAGGCCGACCTGCGGCTCGCGGTCGGCCGCGGTCAGGTAGTGGTCGTTGGAGACCAGGTCCACGTCGGCGGCCCAGGAGTGGTAGTCGAGGTACTTGATGCCCGTGCCGATCATGAAGTTCGTGGTGACCGGTTGGGTGGTGAGTCGGGTCAGCAGGTCCCGCTCGGCGCGCAGTTGGGCGCGCTGCTCGTCGGAGGAGAAGCGCAGGAAGTCGAGCTGCTGGGTGGGGTTGGCGAAGGTCGGCGCGGTCCGCGGCGGGTTGACCTCGGCCCAGTCGTGGTAGCGCTGGCTCCAGAACGCGGTGCCCCAGGCGGCGTTGAGCGAGTCCAGGTCGCCGTAGCGCTCGCGCAGCCAGCGGCGGAACGCCTCGGCGCTGACGTCGCAGTAGCAGTGCACGTTGTGGCAGCCCAGCTCGTTGGAGACGTGCCACATGACGACGGCCGGATGGTCGGCGTACCGGCCGGCGACGGCCTCGACCAGGGCGAGTGAGCGCTCCCGGAACACCGGCGAGCTGGGGCAGTACGCCTGCCGCCCGCCCGGCCAGAGGATCGTGCCGTCGGCGCGGCGGGGCAGGGTCTCCGGGTGCCGGTGGGCCAGCCAGGGTGGCGGGCTGGCGGTGGCGGTGGCCAGGTCGACGCTGATCCCGCCGGCGTACAGCAGGTCGAGCGCCCGGTCCAGCCAGTCGAACTCGAAGCGGCCGGGTGCGGGTTCCAGCAGGGCCCAGGAGAAGATCCCGACCGACACCAGGTTGACCCCGGCCCGGCGCATCAGCTCGACGTCCTCGGCCCAGGTCTCCTCGGGCCACTGCTCCGGGTTGTAGTCGGCGCCGTACCAGATGCGCTCACCGTGCC
Source organism: Micromonospora sp. NPDC004540 (assembly GCF_040610095.1). Lineage (NCBI taxonomy): Bacteria > Bacillati > Actinomycetota > Actinomycetes > Micromonosporales > Micromonosporaceae > Micromonospora > Micromonospora sp. NPDC004540. The sequence goes on along the minus strand of NZ_JBEXLR010000050.1, from coordinate 28,745 downwards.
AGTTCCGCATGACAGCAGAGGGTGCCCCCGAACGGCACCCAAGTCAACACTTTCCAACATCGACAGATTCTCCAACGTTTACCGCCTCTCCCCCGTGTCACAACTGGGTTATCGCTGTCCTTCTGCCCTCTTGACAGGGCCGAACCAAGGGGTAGCTTCAACCGCCACCGGCTGTTTGTGTTCGGACATGTGGATTCACGGTGGATCTACGCCGGCCGCCACGAACACCGATCCCCGCCACCCGTCACGGCCCTTGGGCGCAGCGCACCTCTTCAACGCAGGAGGCACAATGTCCCGTCCCCGCTCGCAAGCCGAGTACCTCGCCCGACTCGTACCCCCGTCCGTCGCCGGCCTGAACCGCCGCTCGCTGCTCGCCGGCGCGGCCGGCGCGGGCGCGCTGCTGGGCACGGGACTGCTCGCCGGCTGCGGCTCCGACTCCGACTCCGGCGCGGGCTCGAAGACCGTGTCGGTCGGCTCGAACGCCTCGGACCCGACCCCGAAGGACGTCCTCGCCAAGCTGGCGGCCGGGTTCCAGACCTCGTCCGGAGTCAGCGCCAACATCAACACGGTCGACCACAACACGTTCCAGGAGAACATCAACAACTACCTGCAGGGCAAGCCGGACGACGTGTTCACCTGGTTCGCCGGCTACCGGATGCGGTTCTTCGCCGCCAAGGGCCTGGCCGGCGACGTCAGCGACGTCTGGGGCAAGCTCTCCGGCTACTCGGACGCGTTCAAGAAGGCGTCCACCGGCGACGACGGCAAGCAGTACTTCGTGCCGGCGTCGTACTACCCGTGGGCGGTGTTCTACCGCAAGTCGGTGTGGCAGCAGCGCGGGTACCAGGTGCCCAAGACCCTGGACGAGCTGAACAACCTCGGCGCGCAGATGAAGAAGGACGGGCTCAACCCGATCGCCTTCGCCGACAAGGACGGCTGGCCGGCGATGGGCACCTTCGACATCCTCAACCTGCGGATCAACGGCTACCAGTTCCACGTCGACCTGATGGCGGGCAAGGAGGCGTGGACCTCCGACAAGGTGAAGAAGGTCTTCGACACCTGGGCCGGGCTGCTGCCGCTGCACCAGCCGGACGCCCTCGGCCGGACCTGGCAGGAGGCCGCCCAGTCGCTGCAGCAGAAGAAGAGCGGCATGTACCTGCTCGGCCTCTTCGTCGCACAGCAGTTCAACGAGAACGAGCAGGACGACATCGACTTCTTCACCTTCCCCGAGGTCGACTCGACCATCGGGGCCAAGGCGCTGGACGCGCCGATCGACGGCTACATGATGGCCCGCAAGCCGAAGTCCGAGGCCAACGCCAAGAAGCTGCTGGAGTACATCGGCGGCGTCGACGCCGCGAACATCATGGTGAAGGGCGACCCCGGCACCCTGGTGGCCAACAGCGGCGCCGACACCAGCGGCTACACCGCGCTGAAGAAGAAGGCCGCCGAGCTGGTCGGCTCCGCCACCGAGATCGCCCAGTTCCTCGACCGCGACACCCGGCCGGACTTCGCCTCGACCGTGATGATCCCGGCGCTGCAGCAGTTCATCAAGGACCCGAAGGACATCAGCGGCCTGCTCACCAGCATCGAGAACCAGAAGAAGTCCATCTTCACCAGCTGACGGCGGAAAGGGGGAGGACATCGTGTCCGACCTGCCCCTGGTCCAAGCGGACCGCGCCGTGCCGCCGCCGGCCGCGACCACCACCACGCGTGGTCGCGGCCGCCGGCTACGGCTCCTGTCCCGCACCGACCGCGTGGTGATCACGCTGATGGTGCTCGTACCGCTGCTGCTCGTGGTGGCCCTGGTCTGGCTGCCGGCACTGGCCACCGTGGCGCTCTCCGGCACCAACTGGGACGGCATCGGCCCGCTCGCCGAGATCGACTGGGTCGGCCTGAAGAACTACGACGACGTGGTGAACATCTACCCGCCGTTCGTGCCGGCGATCCAGAACAACCTGCTCTGGCTGGCCGCCCTCTTCGTGGTGGCCACCCCGTTCGGGATGTTCCTCGCCGTGCTGCTCGACAAGGAGCTGCGCGGCAGCCGCTTCTACCAGACCGCGCTCTACCTGCCGGTGGTGCTCTCGCTGGCGCTGATCGGCTTCGTCTGGCAGCTCATCTACAGCCGCGACCAGGGCCTGCTCAACGCGGTCCTCGGCACGCAGACCGACTGGTACGGCGACCCGAACGTGAACATCTGGGCCGTGCTGTTCGCCGCCGGCTGGCGGCACGTCGGCTACATCATGCTGCTCTACCTGGCCGGCCTGAAGGGCGTCGACCCGTCGCTGCGCGAGGCCGCCGCCGTGGACGGCTCGTCGGAGGTCAGCACCTTCTTCCGGGTGGTCTTCCCGGTCATGCGCCCCATCAACATCATCGTGCTGGTCGTGACGGTGATCGAATCGCTGCGTGCGTTCGACCTGGTCTGGGTCATCAACAAGGGGCGCAACGGGCTGGAGCTGATCTCCGCGCTGGTCACCGCGAACGTGGTGGGCGAGGCCAGCCGGATCGGCTTCGGATCGGCGCTGGCGACCATCATGCTGGTCGTCTCCCTCGTCTTCATCACCCTCTACCTGTTCACCGTGATGCGGGAGGACCGGCGATGAGCAGCGCGACCCTGACCCGTACGCCGGACACCGCGGCGCCGTCCACCCGCCGCCGGCCACTGCGGCCGGCCCGGGTGGTCCTGCACGTCTTCCTCGCCGCGGTGGCGGTCGGCTGGCTCTTCCCGATCCTCTGGGCGGTGCTCACCTCACTGCGCTCGTACGAGTACACGGCCACCCACGGCTACGTCTCGTTCGGCGGCTGGACCCTCGACAACTACGTCACCGCGTGGCGGACCGCCGAGTTCGGCAAGCACTTCCTCAACTCGGTCTACATCACGGTTCCGGCGGTGCTGCTGACCCTCTTCCTGGCCTCCTGCGTGGCGTTCGTCATCGCCCGGTTCAGCTGGAAGCTCAACATCGCGCTGCTCGGCCTCTTCACGGCGGCGAACCTGCTGCCGCAGCAGGCCCTGCTCATCCCGCTGTTCCGGATGTTCACCGAGATCCCGCTGCCGGCCTGGATGAGCGACTCGGAGCTGCTCTACGACAGCTACTGGGGGCTGATCCTGGTCAACGTCGCCTTCCAGTGCGGCTTCTGCGTCTTCGTGCTGAGCAACTACATGAAGGCCCTGCCGCACGAGCTGTACGAGGCGGCCATGGTCGACGGAGCGAGCGTATGGCGGCAGTACTGGCAGGTGACCATGCCGCTGTGCCGGCCGGCCCTGGCCGCGCTGGCGACGCTGGAGGTGACCTGGATCTACAACGAGTTCTTCTGGGCCACCGTCCTGATGCGCACCGGCGACAAGTTCCCGGTGACCAGCTCGCTGAACAACCTGCGCGGCGAGTTCTTCACCGACAACAACCTCGTCTCGGCCGGCTCCGTGCTGGTCGCCATCCCCACCCTGGTGATCTTCTTCCTGTTGCAGAAGCAGTTCGTCCGGGGGCTGACCCTGGGAGCGTCCAAGGGATGATCGTCCACCTGCGCCGCGCGCGGACCAGCCTGGTGCTCGACGCGCGCGGCCCCGGCCTGCCCCGGGTCGTGCACTGGGGCGCCGACCTCGGGCCGCTGCCCGCCGGCGACCTGCCTGCGCTGGTCGAGGCCACCATCCCGCCGGTGGTGCCGAGCAGCTTCGACGCGCCGACCGTGCTGTCGCTGCTGCCCGAGCCGAGCGCCGGCTGGAGCGGCCGGCCCGGGCTGGCCGGGCACCGGGACGGCCGGGACTGGTCGACCGCCTTCCGCCTCGACACGATCGACGTCGACGACCCGCGTGGCGGTGGCGGGGACGCGGTGCGCGTACCCGGGGAGGAGCGGGACCACGGCGGGTCCGCGGCCGCGCGGGTGACCGTGCGGGCCGCGGACCCGGGCGCCGGGTTGTCGCTGACCGTCGAGATCACCCTGAGCCCGGCGGGGCTGCTGACCGTGCGGCACCGGCTGCGCAACGACGGCGACCGGCCCTACGAGGTACGCGAGCTGACACCGGTGCTGCCGGTGCCGGCGGTCGCCACCGAACTGCTCGACCTGACCGGGCGCTGGTGCCGGGAGCGCGCGCCGCAGCGGCACCCGTGGCCCATGGGCGCCTGGGTCCGCGAGGGGCGGCACGGCCGGACCGGGCACGACGCCACCCTGCTGCTGGTCGCCGGCACTTCCGGGTTCGGCTTCGGGCACGGCGAGGTGTGGGCGGTGCACACGGCGTGGAGCGGCGACCACGTCACGGTCGCCGAGCGCCGGCCGACCGGCGAGGCCACCCTCGGCGGCGGTGAGCTGCTCGCCCCCGGCGAGATCGTGCTCGGCCCGGGCGAGGAGTATGCCTCTCCCCTGCTGCACGCGGTGCACTCCGTCGCCGGGCTGGACGGGCTCAGCGACGTGCTGCACACCCACCTGCGGGCCCGCCCGGAGCACCCGCGCGGCCCCCGCCCGGTGACGCTGAACGTCTGGGAGGCGGTCTACTTCGACCACGACCTCGACCGGCTCAAGGGTCTCGCCGACCGCGCCGCCGAGGTGGGCGTGGAACGCTTCGTGCTGGACGACGGCTGGTTCCGCGGCCGGCGGCACGACCGGGCCGGGCTCGGCGACTGGTGGGTCGACGACGACGTCTGGCCGGACGGGCTGCAACCGCTCATCGACCACGTCCGCAAGCACGGCATGCAGTTCGGGCTCTGGGTCGAGCCGGAAATGGTCAACCCGGACTCGGACCTGTTCCGGGCCCACCCGGACTGGGTGCTCCAGGCCCCCGGCCGGCTGCCGCCGGAGTGGCGGCACCAGCAGGTGCTCGACCTGGCCCACCCCGACGCGTACGCCCACCTGCTCGGCCGGCTCGACGCGGTGCTGAGCGAGCACGACGGCATCGCGTACCTGAAGTGGGACCACAACCGGGACCTCACCGAGGCCGGGCACAGCGGCCGGCCGGGCGTGCACGCGCAGACCGTGGCCGTCTACCGGCTCCTCGACGACCTGCGCGCCCGGCACCCCGGCGTGGAGATCGAGAGCTGCTCGTCGGGCGGGGCGCGGGTCGACCTGGAGATCCTGCGGCGGACCGACCGGGTCTGGGCCAGCGACTGCAACGACGCCCTGGAACGCCTGTCGATCCAGCGCTGGACCGGGCTGCTGCTCCCGCCCGAGCTGGTCGGCACCCACATCGGACCGGAGCGCTCACACACCACCCACCGGGTGCACGACCTGGGCTTCCGGGCGGTCACCGCGCTCTTCGGTCACCACGGCATCGAGTGGGACATCAGCGGGATCGGCGCGGCCGAGCGGGCCGAACTCGCCGCCTGGGTGGCGCTGCACAAGCGGCTCCGCTCGCTGCTGCACGCCGGGCGGGTGGTCCGGGTCGACCACCCGGACCCGGCCGTGCAGGCCCACGGCGTGGTCGCCCACGACGGCTCCCACGCGGTGTACGCGGTCTCCCGGCTGGCCACCTCGGCGGCGCAGGTGCCGGGCGTGGTGCGGCTGCCGGGGCTGGATCCGGCGCGGCGCTACCTGGTCCGGCTCCCGGCCGGGGTGCCCGAACCGGCGCTGTTGCAGCTCACCCCGCCCGGCTGGCTCGCCTCGGACGCCGGGGTGACGCTCGGCGGCTCCGTGCTCGGCGCGGTGGGGCTCCAGGTCCCGGCCCTGCACCCCGAGCAGGCGCTGCTGCTGGAGGTCACCGCCGTCGACTAGTCGGATGTTCTCGAAATTTCCTGGTCGCGGATGTCGAGAAGCGGGGTGGCAGCTTCTACCGGAGGGTGAAAGCACCGACAATCGGTGTTCAGGCGTGAGGAGCCAACCGTGAAGTACATGCTGCTGATGCAGTTCAGCGCCGCCGGGACCGACTTCCCCTCGATCGACACCTGGACCCCGGAGGAGATCCGGGCGCACATCGGCTTCATGGGGGAGCTCAACGCGAAGCTCGTCGCCGACGGGGAGTTCGTGCAGGGCGAGGGCCTGGGCGGGCCGCAGCAGGCGCGGATCGTCCGGGCCGGTGAGAACGGCGCGCCGGTGGTCACCGAGGGGCCGTTCGCGGAGACCAAGGAGTTCCTGGCCGGCTGGTGGATCGTGGACTGCGAGACGCCGCAGCGGGCCGTGGAGATCGCCGCGCACATCTCCACCGCGCCCGGGCCGGGCGGGCGGCCGCTGAACATGCCGATCGAGGTGCACCCCGTCATGTCGGCGCCGCCGCAGGAGCTGTGACCCCTGGGCGTACCGGACCACACCGTCGAGGACCTGCTGCGCGAACTCGCGCCGCAGGTCCTCGGCGTGCTCGCCCGCCGGTTCGGCGACTTCGCCACCGCCGAGGACGCCGTGCAGGAGGCGCTGCTCGCGGCGGCCACCCAGTGGCCGGCCGAGGGGCTGCCGGAGCATCCGCGCGGCTGGCTGGTCCAGGTCGCGTACCGCCGGATGATCGAGCTGGTCCGGGGCGAGGCGGCCCGCCGGGACCGGGAGGACCGGGCCGCCCGGCGCGGCGGCGACGACCGGCGCACGGCGCCGGCCGCCGACGAGCCGCTGACCGCGGACCGGGACGACACCCTGGTGCTGCTCTTCCTCTGCTGCCACCCGACGCTCTCCACGGCGTCGGCGATCGCGCTGACCCTGCGCGCCGTCGGCGGGCTCAGCACCGCCGAGATCGCCCGCGCCTTCCTCGTCCCCGAGGCCACGATGGCGCAGCGGATCAGCCGGGCCAAGCAGCGCATCAAGTCCTCCGGCCTGCCGTTCCGGATGCCGGCGGAGGAGGAGCGGCAGGCCCGGCTCGCCGCGGTGCTGCACGTGCTCTACCTGATCTTCACCGAGGGGCACACCGCGAGCCTCGGCGACGACCTGCGCCGGGTCGACCTCTCCGAGGAAGCCATCCGGCTGACCCGGGCCATGCACGCGCTGCTGCCCGACGACAGCGAGGTCGCCGGGCTGCTGGCCCTCATGCTGCTCACCGAGGCCCGGGCCGCCGCCCGGACCGGCCCGTCCGGCGAGCTGATCTCCCTGGCCGACCAGGACCGCTCCCGGTGGGACGCCGCCGCCATCGCCGAGGGAACCGCGCTGGTCACCCGGGCGATGGCCCGCGGACCGGTGGGGCCCTACCAACTCCAGGCCGCCGTCGCCGCCCTGCACGACGAGGCGCCGACCGCGGAACGGACCGACTGGCCGCAGATCCTCGCCCTCTACCAGGTGCTGGAGCGGCTGGCGGAGAGCCCGGTGGTGTCGCTCAACCGGGCCGTGGCGACCGCCATGGTGCACGGCCCGGCCGCCGGGTTGGCCGCCCTCGCCGCGCTGGCCACCGACCCCCGGCTGACCGACCACCACCGCCTCGACGCGGCCCGGGCCCACCTGCACGAGATGGCCGGCGACCGGGACGCGGCGGTGCGGCACTACCGGTCGGCCGCCGCCCGTACCACCAGCCGCCCCGAGCACGAGTACCTCCTGATGCGGGCAGCCCGCCTGGCGAACCCGAGCTGACCGACGCACTCCCGGCTGGGATCATCGTGCGATGGAGCGCCTGGACAGCCGGACCGTCTACACCAACCCCTGGATGACCGTACGCGAGGACCGCGTCCGGCGGCCGGACGGCTCGACCGGCATCTACGGGGTGGTGGAGAAACCGGACTTCGCGCTGGTGCTGCCCCGCTGGGCGAAGGGCTTCTGGCTGGTGGAGCAGTTCCGCTACCCGGTCGGCCGGCGCGCCTGGGAATTCCCGCAGGGCAGTTGGGGGCGCGGGGCGGGCGGCAGCGCCGCCGACCTGGCCCGGCGGGAACTGGCGGAGGAGACCGGGCTGCGCGCCGGGACGGTCACCCACCTCGGGCACCTGTTCGAGGCGTACGGGTTCTCCACCCAGGGCTTCGACGTCTACCTGGCCACCGGGCTGGCCGAGGGGGAGCCGGACCGGGAGGTGACCGAGCAGGACATGGTGCACCGGCGGTTCACCGACGCGGAGATCCGGGGCATGGTGCTTGCCGGCGACATCGTCGACGCGCCGTCGCTGGCCGCGCTGACCCTCTACGCCCTGCACGGCTGATCCCGCCGGTCAGCGCACGGCCAGGGTAGAGGAAACGATCACGGCGGGGCGTACCCGGAAAGGGCGGTGGCCGGGTCCGTGCGGACCCGGCCACCGGTGGCGCGTCGCGGATCAGCTCGCGGTGCAGGTCACCGCGGGGATTGCGTTGGCGCCGTTCCAGCTGCCGATGAAGCCGAACGAGGTGCTGGCCCCGGCGCCGAGCCGGCCGTTCCAGTCGACGTTGCGGGCCGTGTACGCCGAGCCGCTGTTGCTGACCGCGGCGTTCCACGACTGGCTGACGGTCTGGCCGTTGGCGAACGTCCACCTCGTCGTCCAGCCGGTGATCGCGGCGGCGCCCGCGGTCACCTTGACCTCGCCCTGGAAGCCACCCTGCCAGGAGTTGACGATGGTGTAGCTGGCGGTGCAGCCGGCGGGCGGCGGGGTGGGGCCGCCGCTCGGACTGGTGGTCGGGCTCGGGCTGGTGGTCGGGCTCGGCGAGGTGCCGGCGAAGACGGACGCCTCCCTGGCGGTGGCCCGGATGCCGTTGGCCCCGTTGAAGATCCGCTGGCCCCAGCTGGTGAGCTGGTTCGGGTCGAAGTTGGTGGCCATGTCGAGGTACTCGACGCCGCCGCCGTTGCCGCTCCACGACCAGCCGAGGTAGCCGATCCCGTTGGCCTGGCTGTAGGCCAGGATGGTGTCCTCGTCCGGGTTGCCGTCGGAGTGGTTGAAGCCGAACTCGCCGACCACGATGGGCAGCCCGGCGGTGCGGAACCGGCCCAGGTAGTCGGTGATCTCGGCGGCGGTGTCGAAGACGCCGTACATGTGGATCGAGAAGACGGTGTTCTTCTGCGGGTCGGCGGCGAAGACCGTGCCGGCGTTGTCGCGCATGGTGAAGGACCAGTCCTGGCCCCAGTTCGGGGCGTCCACCATGATCGTGTGGGTCAGGCCGCCGGCGCGCAGCCGCTTGACCGCGTTGGCCGTGTCGGTGGCCCAGGTGCCGTAGCCCTGGTTGCCGTACGGCTCGTTGCCGATGTTGACGATGACGTACTTCTCCTGGCCCTGGAGGGCGCTGGCGATGCTGAGCCAGTAGTCGACCGCCCGGTCCAGGGTGATGGCGCCGCTCTGCTCGCCGTACCCGGTGGTGTCGTGCACCTCCAGGACGCAGATCAGCCGGTTGGCCCTGCAGAGTGAGATGACGTTGGCGACGTCGGCGGCGCTGTTCTTCGCCCAGCGGTCGCCGCTGGCCAGCACCACCCGGACGGTGTTCGCGCCGAGCGCCTTGACGTTGGCGAACGAGGTGGTCTGCTGCGGGTACCAGGTGTGCGCGTGGTTGACCCCGCGCATCACGAACTCGGTGCCGTTGGCGTCGTAGAGCCGGCCGTTCGCGACCGAGAAGCCGGCGGCGGCGTGCGCCGGTTGCCCGAAGGCGAAGACGGCGGCGAGGACCGTCAGCAGGGCGGCGCCCGCGACGGAGAGCAACTTCTTCATGGCTGTCCTCAGGGAGGTCTCCCCCGTGTCCTGGTGGGGGGTGCGGTGATGGTGACGACGGCGCGCGGCTGAGCCCGACAGCCGCCGCCCGACTCCCGGCGGACGCAGGCATCAGCGTAGGGCGATGGAACGCGGAAGGCAACCGGTTAAGCTGATCGGCCGTTCGGGGTGGCATCCTGCGGCGGCCCATGTCGCCCACGGGCCGCCGCAGGGGCGGTCATCCCCACCACAGGATGGTGCGCCACCCGGCCTGAACCGGTTAAGCCGGACCGTAGGCAGCATCGCCACCGGCGTCAAGACGGCCGGCCGCCGAAGTGGACACCAGGGTTGACCGCCGCTGCGCGGGGTATCCGGTGACGATCCGCCCGGAAGGAGATGTGCCATGGTCAACGTCGGCTACACCCTCATGTGCGAGCAGGCCGGCCCCAAGCAGCTGGTCGACCACGCCGTCCGCGCCGAGGCCGCCGGCTTCGACCACCTCGTCATGTCCGACCACTACTCCCCCTGGCTGGACTCGCAGGGCCACTCCCCGTACGCGTGGTCGGTGCTCGGCGCGGTCGCCCATGCCACCAGCCGGGCCGAGCTGCTCTCCTTCGTGACGTGCCCGATCCGGCGCTACCACCCGGCCGTGGTGGCGCAGAAGGCCAGCACCGTCGGGGTGCTCTCGGACGGGCGGTTCACCCTGGGCCTCGGCGCCGGGGAGAATCTCAACGAGCACGTGGTGGGCGGCTGGCCGCACGTGCAGCAGCGGCACGAGATGTTCGAGGAGGCGCTCCAGATCATCCGGCCGCTGCTCAACGGCGAGACGCTGACCTTCTCCGGCAACCACTACGACGTGCCCGACGCCTACGTCTGGGACCGGCCGGACCGGCCGGTGCCCATGGCGGTGGCCGCCTCGGGCCGGCAGTCCGCCACGCTCGCCGCCGACTACGCCGACGCCATGATCGCCACCGACCCGCTGCCGCACCTGGTCGAGATGTACGAGGAGGCCGGCGGCGCCGGTCGCCCGCGCTACGGCCAGGTCGCCATCTGCTACGGCCCCGACGAGGCCGAATGCCGCAAGATCGTGCACGACCAGTTCCGGTGGTTCGGCCTGGGCTGGAAGGTCAACGCCGACCTGCCCGGCCCGGACGCCTTCGCCGCGGCCAGCCAGTTCGTCCGCGAGGACGACGTGGCCGAGAGCATCCCCTGCGGGCCGGACGTCGACCGGCACGTCGAGGCGTTCAAGAAGTTCGTCGAGGCCGGGTTCACCCACGTGGCGCTGGTCCAGGTCGGCGGGGACAGCCAGCCGATGTTCCTGGACTGGGCCCAGGAGGAGCTGCTGCCCCGGCTGCGCGAGCTGTGACCGGTCTCGCGGTCCGGCCGTCGCCACCGGGGCGCTTCGGGCCGGCGGAGTTGCGGCTGGCCCTGGCCGCACCCCGGCCGGCCGCCGGCCTGACCAGCGAGTTCCGGCTGGTCGACGGTCTGCGTACGCACACCCGCCGGTCGGCCGACCCGGGCGGGGACGCGCCGCCCGTGGTGCTGGTGCACGGCCTCGCCGTCTCGCACCGCTACCTCACCCCGCTGGCGCTGGCCCTGTCGGCCACCCACCCGGTGTACGTGCCGGACCTGCCCGGCTTCGGGCTGACCGAGCGCCCCGGCACGGCCTACGACGTGCCCCGGCACGCGGCGTTCCTGGCGGAGTGGTTGGCCGCGTACCGGCTGGGGCCGGTCTGCCTGCTCGGCCACTCGTTCGGCGCGGAGGTGGCCGCGGCGCTCGCCGCCCGCCGCCCCGACCTGGTGAGCGCGCTGGTGCTGGCCGGCCCGACCAGCGATCCGGCCGCCCGCTCCAGGCGCGGCCAGTTCGGGCGGTGGCTGGTGGACACGCTGTGGGAGGCGAAGTGGCAGGTGCCCATCCTGCTCCGCGACGTCCTCGACGCCCGACCGTGGCGGGTGCTCGCCACCCTGTCCCACTCGGTGCGCAACGCCATCGAGGCGGACCTGGTCCGGGTCACCGTGCCGACGCTGGTGCTGACCGGCGCCCGGGACCCGGTCGTCCCGGCCGGTTGGCGCGCGGAGGCGGCCCGCCTGGTCCCCGACGCCCGGACGGCCGCCGTGCCGGGGGCCGCGCACAACGTCGCCACCACCGCGCCCGGCCCGGTCGCCGACGCGATCCGCGACCTGCTGGCGCCCGTCCTGCGAAGGTGAGTCCATGCGCATCGGCAACACGGAGATCCGGCCCGCCGGCGGCGGCCTCGGCTGCCTGTTGATGATCCTCTTCTCGATCCTCGCCTCGGTCGTGCTGACCGTGCTGCTGAACCTGCTCGTCTGAACCGGCCGCGGGCCGTAGGGCCGGTCCGGTCAGCCGGGCGCCAGCGCCAGGTCGGCGACGACCGGGTAGTGGTCGGAGGCGCTGTCCGCGTCGCCGCCGCGGACCACCCGGACCGCCCGGGCCGTCGCGGCTAGCGCCGGGGTGGCGAGCAGGTAGTCCAGCCGCATCCCGGCGAACTCGGCCCCGCCGTGCCGGGTCGGCACGGTCAGCCCCTCCGGCTCGGCGCCGCCGGCGTGCGGCCAGAGGTCCACGAGGCCCGCGTCGAGCAGCCGGCCCACCGCGCGGGTGTCCACGGTGCGGCCGTCGCGGCGCAGGTGGCGCCGCCGGTAGGGGGCGGCGAGGCCGGCCAGCCGGGCGGTGTGGTCGACGGTCGGCTCCAGGGTGTTCAGGTCGCCGGCGAGCAGGGCCAGCTCTCCCCCGGTCCGTCGCACCGCCACCGCCAGCCAGTCGGCCTCCATCCGCCGCCGCCCACCCGAGTACGGGTTGAGGTGGGTGCTGAACACGGTCAACGGGCCGGCCCCGGTGGCCACCTGGACCCGGGCGGTGGCGTGGTGGAACGGGCGGCGTACCCGGCCGTCGCGGAGCACCCGCAGCGGCGGGCGGACCAGCACCGCCACCGGCTGCCCGAAGCAGGACCGGGCCAGGTGCGGCTCCATGCCCACCCGCTCCGCCAGCCCGGTCAGCCCGCCGCCGCGGTCCAGTCCGCGCAGTTCCTGAAGGGCCAGCAGGTCGGGGCGCTGCGCGGCGACCACGGCGACGATCCGGTCCCGGCGGTCGGTGCCGTCGCGGTCCCGCCCGCCGGTCCGGATGTTCCAGGTCATCACTCGCAGCATCGGCGCCCGGTCAGTCCTCCCGGCCGGCCTTCGCCAGCTCGTCGTCCAGCTCGTGGACCTGCTCCGACTCGATGGCCGGCCAATTGCCCTGGGCCACGTCCGCGTTGGGGCGGACCACCCACCAGAGCAGCGAGAGCCAGAGCGTGCCGAGCAGGATCGCGCCCATGAAGTCGGTCGGGTGGTGCATGCCCCGGTACATCCGGGAGGTCGCCACCCCGACCGGCATGATCACGGCCATGGCCACGAAGAGCCAGCGCCACCAGCGGTCGGTGCGCGGCAGCACGATGATCGCCATGGCTGCCCAGAGGCAGATGGTGGCCGCGATGTGCCCGGACGGGAAGGACGAGGTGGGCATCGGCCCGTCCAGGTTCTCCACCGGCGGGCGGGGTCGCTCCACCACCCGGGCGCTGGCCAGGAAGAGGCTCAGCTCGCCGAACATCGCCAGCACCACGAAGAGCACCGGGCGCCAGCGCCGCCAGACCGCCAGCACGATCGGGCAGAACACCAGCGAGACCAGCAGGATGGCGTGGGTGTCGCCGAACTTGCTCCACCACCAGCTCAGGTCGGTGAGCGCGTCGGTGTGCCGGTCGGCGAACCAGCGCGGGACCTCGGTGTCGAGGGTGTCGAAGACGGTGCCCTTGGCGTGGTAGCTGACGTACATGCCGAAGGCGTAGAGGGCGCCGAAGACGAGCACCCAGCCGACCAGCAGCTCGGCGACGGCCGAGCGGGGGTGCTCCAGCACGTGCTCCTCGGCCGGCGCCGGCTTGATCTCCTCCCCCGCCTCGGGCTCCAGGCCCTCGGCGATCGGGGGCACCGGCCGGCCGCGCTCGCGCCGCCACAGCCGGAAGGCGTACGCGGTGACGCCCAGCCAGGCCGCGCCGAGCAGCCAGCCGCCGAGCACGTCCGAGACGAAGTGCACGCCCAGCGCGATCCGGGTCAGCCCGACCAGCAGGACCAGCACGGCGGCGATCGCGATGGCCGGCTTGCGCCAGCGCGGCGCCACGGCCGGCAGGAACACCAGGAGCAGCGCCCCGTACGCGACGAACGAGCCGAGCGCGTGGCCGCTGGGGAAGCTGTTGCCGGGTGCGCTGGCCACGGGCACGTCCACCACCGGGCGCAGCCGCCCGACCAGCGCCTTGAGCGACGGGTCGAGGATGAGCCCGCCCACCCCCGTGATGATCAGGTAGACCGCGAGCCGGGACTGGCGGCGGATCAGCAGGCCGACCACCGCGATGGTGATCAGCCAGATCAGCACCGGCCGCCCGCCCAGGTCGGTGACCGCCTGGAGCACGGTGACCAGCGGGTGGTGCGGCGCCACCAGGCTGTTGAACCACTCGGCCGCCTCGTGGTCGGCGTGGTAGAGCGGCCCCCAGTGGAACCGGACGAGCATGAGCAGCACGCCGAACCCGACGCCCGCGCCGGCCACCACGAGCAGCCCCGCCAGGCTCCGCTCGGCGAAGTGGCCGAGCGGGCGGCGCGTCGCCTCCTTGACCGCGGTCACCCCGCACCTCCCTTGCCTTCTGCGAGGCGCGCAGTACCCGGTTCCGGCTCCGCGTACACGCCGCAGGGCGCGGCGCGGGTCAGAGGGCGGTCATCTCGCCGGTGTCGAGGACCTCCTCGCGCTCGGCCTCCGGCTCCCAGAGGTCGGGCTGGGCGGGCTCCTCCACGCCGATCCGCATCGCCTCCAGCTGGGCGGCGAAGGCCAGCCCGCCGAAGAGCGCCATCCCGGTCAGGTTGGCCCAGAGCAGCAGGGCCATCATCCCGGTCAACGCGCCGTACGTCTGCCCGAATCCGGCGCTGTACTTCACGTAGGCGGCGAGCAGCAGGCTGGCCAGCCACCAGAGCGCGGTGGCGATGCCGGCGCCGAAGAAGAGCCAGGACAGGCCCGGCTGCCGGCGCCGGGGCGCGTGCCGGAACAGCACCGCGACGGCGAGCACGGTCAGGCCCAGGCTGAGCGGCCAGCGGATCACGTCCCAGGCGCCGTGGGCAAGGTCGCCCCACTCGTAGTGCCGCCGTACGGAGTCGCCCATCGCCCGGCCGCCGACCAGGATCAGGAACCCGGCCAGCGCGGGCACGCCGGCGAGAAGCGCGAGGACCGCGGCGCGCAGGTACTTGAACAGGGCCGGACGGTCCCGCTCGACGCCGTAGATCCGGTTCGCGCCCCGTTCGATCTGGGCCATGGTGGCGGTGAGCGCGACCAGGCCGGTCAGCAGACCGAGGGTCAGCGCCAGCTCGCCGGCCCGCTCGGTGCGCTCGGAGTCGGCCAGCAGTTCCTGGACCACGGACTCGCTCTGGCCCGGGGTGATCGCCAGCACCGTGTCGGCGACCACCTTGCCGCCCTCGTCGACACCCAGGTCGGTGATCAGGCCGGTGAGTGCGATGAGGAACGGCACCACGGCCAGGCAGAGCTGCAACGCGAAGGCCCGGGAGTGGCTGAAGCCGTCGCCGTAGCGGAACCGGATGAAGGCGTCCCGCAGCAGGCACCAGCCGCCGTGCCGGCGGAGGGTGCGCCAGGCGTCGTCGGCGGAGAGCTCCTCCTTCGCCATCAGCCGGGTCTCGGGAACGAGCTTGGTGCTACTCACGGCGGCCCTCCTCGACCAGCCGCTCGCCGCGCTCGGCGGCGGCGTCGGCGTCCACCGACAGGTCGGGGTGGCGCGCCGGCCGCGGCACGCAGAGCCAGAGCGACTCGGGCCGGATCCGGGCCTTCAGCGACCGGCCCGGCTCGATGAGGTCGCCGTCGAGCTGCCGGGGCTGGGCGCGGTTGCTGGTGATCACGACCTTGCGGCCCCGGAACACCTCCATCCGGGGCACGCTGCCGCGCCGCCGCAGCACCGCCCAGCCCATGGCGAGCCAGTGGCCGAGCGTCCGCGGGGTCAGCACGGCCACGTCGAGCCAGCCGTCGTCCGGCTCGGCGTCGGTGAGCAGGCGTACCCCGCCCTGGAGCCGGCCGACGTTGGCGACCAGGACCGAGCGGGCCCGCCGGCGCAGCGGCGGCCCGTCGTCGATGCGGATGGAGACCCGCATGGGCCGGTCCCGCAGGTGCTTGGCCGCGCCCACCAGGTAGGCCGGCCAGCCGATCCGCTTCTTGGTCGTCTCGGAGGTGGAGTCGAGCATCTGCGCGTCGAAGCCCATCCCGGCCATCACGGCGAAGCACTGGTCGCCGACCACGCCCACGTCGAGCCGGCGCATGCCCCGCTCGACGGCGACCTCCAGGCCGGCCGCGAGGTCGTTGGAGAGGCCGAGGTTGGCGGCGAGCAGGTTGCCGGTGCCCTGGGGCAGCACGGCGAGCGCCACGTCGGTGCCGGCCAGCGCGGTGACACAGGCCATCACGGTGCCGTCCCCGCCGCAGGCGAAGACCACCTCGGCGCCGGCCTTGACGGCCGCCTCGGTCTGGCCCCGGCCCGGGTCCTCGACCGTCGTCTCGTACCAGGCCGGTTCGGGCCAGCCGGCGGCGGTGAGGGCGCCCTCCACCGTCCGGCGGAAATCGTCGAGATCGGTCACCTTGACCGGGTTGACCACCACGGCCGAGCGCGGGGTGCGGTTGTCCGCGGTCACCGGGCGCTTGTCGTCTCCACCGTCCACGGCGCCAGTGTGCAGCAACCGGGGCGGCGCAGCGACCCGACGGCGGCCGACGTTGCGAGAACCGCAAACAGGTTTGAACCCGGCCGGCCCCGTGTCGGCGGCCGGCCGGATCGGTCAGGCCGCCGTGCGCAGCGCCGCCTCGACCCGCCGGCGCAGGTCGTCGAGGTCCGCACCGGCCTCGGTGAGCACCAGCGCGGCCAGCCCGTTGCCCTCCCGCAGCAGGCCGAGCAGGATGTGCTCGGTGCCGATGTGGTGGTGGCGCAGCCGCAGCGCCTCCCGCAGGGACAGCTCCAGCACCTTCTTGGCGCGGGGCGAGAACCGGCCGCTGTCGGGACGCCGCCCCCACCAGCGGCGCGGCGCGGGGGCCGCCTCGCGCAGCGCGTCGGGGCCGAAGGACTCCTCGATCCGGGCGACGATCGCGGCGAGGTCGATGCCGATCTCGCGCAGCGCCGCCGCGTCCGCCGCGCCGAGGCCGTCGACCCCGTGCGCGGTGTGCCGGGCCACCGCGGCCCGCAGGTCGTCGGCCCGGATGCCGCCGGCCGACAGCACCCGGACGGCCAGGTTGTCGCCGTCGGCGAGCACGCCGAGCAGCAGGTGCTCGGTGCCGACCGGGCGCCGGCCCTCGGTGCGCGCCTCGTCCACCGCGTGGTGCACCACCGCGCGGGCCCGGTCGGTGAACCGTTCGAACATCACGCCTCCCAGCTTCCGCGGACCGCCGGTCGCCCGGCGTGTTTCTTGTGGACCGCCTGCCGGCTGACCTCGAGGGCGTCGGCGATCTCCTGCCAGGACCAGCCCTGCCGTCGGGCGTTGTCCACCTGGACCACCTCCAGCCGTTCGAGCAGTCGGCGCAGGGCGAGCACCGCCCGCAGCCCGACCTTCGGGTCGGTACTGCCGGCCGCCGCCGCGAGTTCCGTCGCCTGACTCATTCTGTCAACGTAGGTTGACGGAGCCCGTTTGTCAACCCCGGTTGACAGACCGACACGGGGCGCGACCTGCCGATCCGCGACCCGGACCGGTGTTACGGTCCGCAGGTGTTCCGCCGCCGCCCCCTGGACCAGCCGGTCCAGGCCACCCGTCGGCTGACCGTCGGCCGGCTCACCCTGGAGATCGCCGGTGGCAGCGTGGTCGGGCACCGCTACCCGGAGAACTTCGACGTGCTGCACGTCGACCCGGAACTGCCGCTGGCGGCGGTCGCCGACGGCATGGGCGACGGCGAGGGCAGCCGGATCGCGGGCGCCACCGCGATGGCCACCTTCGTGGCGCAGGTCCGCGCCGGCTGGCCGGCGGTCGACGCCGCCGGGCTGCGCGCCGCCACGGCGGAGACCCAACTCCGGGTACGCCGGGCCGGCGCGGGACTGGCCGGGCTCGCCGGGTGCACGCTCACCGCCCTCGTGGCCGAGCCGGGCGGCGGGCAGGGCTGGCTGGTCCAGCTCGGCGACTCGCGGGCGTACCGGCTGCGCGACGGGCTGCTGGAACTGGTGACCGTCGACCACACCATGGCCTGGCTCGGCCTGCTGCACGGCTGGTGGCCGCCCGACTCGCCGGAGGCGGCCCGAGCCCGCTACCAGCTGCTGCGCTACGTCGGCCACCCCGACAAGCCCGAGCCCGACCTGCTCGCCGTGCCGCTGCGCAGCGGGGACACCTGGCTGCTCTGCACCGACGGGGTGAGCGACCAGCTCGACTACCACCGGCTGCGGGACCTGCTGGCCGCGCGGCGCGACCCGGCCCGGACCGCGCAGGCCCTGTTGTCCGCCACCCTGGCCGAGGGCGGCGAGGACAACGCCACCGCCGTCGTCGTACGCGTCCACCCGGCCCTGCCCAACCCGCGCTGACCCTCCCGCCGGCAGCAGTTCCGCCGACCCGGTCCCGGCGGGCACGCACCCGACTACGGTGGGTGAGGAGAGCGCGGTCGGGAGGTGAGCCGGGATGCCCGCACCCACCCACGGCGCGGTGGTGGTCGGCGTGGGCAGCTCGGCGGAGGACCTGCAGCTGGTCCGGACGGCCGCCGGGGAGGCCGCCGCGCACGACCGGCCGCTGCACCTGCTGCACGCCTTCAACTGGGCGGCGGCCATGGAGTCGTTCTCGGTGAGTGGCCCGCGCGCCGCCGCCGAGGAGCTGCTGGAGCAGGCCGGGCGGGCGGTCGCCGAGGCCGCGCCGGCGGTGCCGGTGACCGATGAGATCGTCGAGGGCTCTCCGGTCGAGGCGCTGGTCCGGGCCTCCGACTCAGCGTTCCTGCTGGCGGTCGGCGACGGCGGCATGGCCGGCTGCGCGTCCTGCGTACCGGCCGACGCGCCGGCGGTGCAGCTCGCCGCCCGGGCCGGCTGCCCGGTGCTGGTCGCCCGGACCGAGCCGCCCCCGCAGGGGCCGCTGCTGGTCGGCTTCGACGGCTCGGACAGCTCCCGCGCCACCCTGGCGTACGCCTTCGACTGCGCCGAGGGCCGGGGCACCCGGCTGCTCGCCATCCGGGTGGTCGAGCCCAACCGCCACCCCGACGACGACCACCTGCTCGACGAGGCCGTCGCCCGGCACGGGGCCCGGCATCCCCGGGTCGCCGTCGAGTGTCACACGGTCCGCGGCGACCCCGGGGCCGTCCTGCTGGAACAGTCCCGCTCGGCGCAGGTGGCACTGGTCGGCGCGCGCGGCGACGAGCCGTTGCGGGGCATGCTGGGCGCGGTCAGCCAGACGCTGCTCTACCACTCGCCGGCCCCGGTGATCGTCGTCCGTGGACTCGACCCCGAGAACGGGGAGGGGTCGTGACGCCCGCCGGGCGCGGGACCTACGGCCCTGCCCGACCCGGTGGTCGCAGGACGAGGCTGGACGGGCCGGGGGCGGCGGATCCGCTCCCGGGTGGCAGAAGACCCCGAGCCGCGAGAGGCTAACGCAGCATGGACACCGCTCTGGACCTGCACAGCCCACTGACCGAGGACGAGCTGCGCCGGATTGACGCCTACTGGCGGGCGGCGAACTACCTCACCGTCGGGCAGATCTACCTGCTTGACAACCCGCTGCTCCGCGAGCCGCTCAGGCCCGAGCACATCAAGCCGCGGCTGCTGGGGCACTGGGGCACCAGCCCCGGCCTCAACCTCCTCTACGCGCACCTCAACCGGGTCATCGTCAACCGGGACCTGTCCGCCATCTTCGTCACCGGCCCGGGCCACGGCGGCCCCGCCCTGGTGGCCAACACCTGGCTGGAGGGCACGTACAGCGACCTGTACCACCACATCGCCCGCGACGAGACCGGCATGCAGCGGCTGTTCCGCCAGTTCTCCTTCCCCGGCGGCATCCCCAGCCACGTGGCGCCGGAGGTGCCGGGTTCGATCCACGAGGGCGGCGAACTGGGGTACGCGCTGAGCCACGCGTACGGCGCCGCGTTCGACAATCCGGACCTGCTGGTCGCCTGCGTGGTCGGCGACGGCGAGGCGGAGACCGGCCCCCTGGCCGGAAGCTGGCTGTCCAACGTCTTCCTCAACCCGGCCCGGGACGGGGCGGTGCTGCCGATCCTGCACCTCAACGGCTACAAGATCGCGAACCCGACGGTGTTCGACCGGATCCCCTCGGAGGACCTGCTCGACCTGATGCGCGGCTACGGCTACCAGCCGTACGTCGTGGCGGGCGACGACCCGGCCCGGGTGCACCAGGCCCTCGCCGCGACGCTGGACCGGGCGGTCGACGAGATCGCCGAGATCCAGCGCCGGGCGCGCTCCGGCGGCGAGGTCGAGCGCCCCCGCTGGCCGATGATCATCCTTCGTACGCCGAAGGGCTGGACCGGGCCGAAGGACGTCGACGGCAAGCAGGTCGAGGGCACCTTCCGCGCCCACCAGGTGCCGATCGACGCGGTCCGGAAGAACCCGGCGCACCTGGCCGAGCTGGAGCAGTGGCTGCGCAGCTACCGACCGGAGGAGCTGTTCGACGCCACCGGCGGGCCGGTCCCCGAGCTGGCCGACCTGCCGCCGACCGGCGACCGGCGGATGAGCGCCAACCCGGTGGCCAACGGCGGCCGGCTGCTGCGCGAGCTGGAGCTGCCCGACTTCCGCGACTACGCGGTCGACGTCAAGGAGCCGGGCACGCCGATGGCCGGCGCCGCCGGCGCGCTGGGCCCCTGGGTCCGGGACGTCATCACCCGCAACCCGGAGACGTTCCGCCTGTTCGGCCCGGACGAGGTCGCCTCGAACCGGCTCAGCGCCGTCTTCGAGGTCACCGACCGGGCGTTCGTCGGCAGCCGGCTGCCGGGCGACGACCACCTCTCCCCCGACGGCCGGGTGATGGAGGTGCTCTCCGAGCACCTGTGCCAGGGCTGGCTGGAGGGCTACCTGCTGACCGGCCGGCACGGCATCTTCACCAGCTACGAGGCGTTCATCCACATCGTCGACTCGATGGTCAACCAGCACGCCAAATGGCTCAAGGTGACCCGGCAGATCCCGTGGCGGGAGCCGGTGGCGTCGCTGAACTACCTGCTCTCCAGCCACGTCTGGCGGCAGGACCACAACGGCTTCTCGCACCAGGACCCGGGCTTCATCGACCACGTGGTCAACAAGAAGGCTGAGGTGGTCCGGGTCTACCTGCCGCCGGACGGCAACACGCTGCTCTCCACCATGGACCACTGCCTGCGCAGCCGGCACTACATCAACGTGGTGGTGGCCGGGAAGCAGCCGGCACCCAACTGGCTGACCATGGACGAGGCGATCCAGCACACCCGCCGCGGCCTGGGCATCTGGGACTGGGCCAGCACCGACGACGGCAGCGAGCCGGACGTGGTGCTCGCCTGCGCCGGCGACGTGCCGACCCTGGAGACGCTGGCCGCGGCCGACCTGCTCCGTCAGCACCTGCCCGACCTCAAGGTCCGGGTGGTCAACGTGGTCGACCTGATGCGCCTCCAGCCGCCGTCGGAGCACCCGCACGGCCTGCCGGACAGCGAGTTCGACACCATCTTCACCCGCGACAAGCCGGTCATCTTCGCCTACCACGGCTACCCGTGGCTGATCCACCGGCTCACCTACCGCCGGACCAACCACGACAACCTGCACGTCCGCGGCTACAAGGAGGAGGGCACCACCACCACGCCGTTCGACATGGTGATGCTCAACGACCTGGACCGCTTCCACCTGGTCATCGACGTCATCGACCGGACGCCCGGGCTGCGCTCGCGCGCCGCCCACCTGCGCCAGCAGATGGTGGACACGCGGCAGTCCTGCCGCGACTACACCCGCCGCTGCGGCGAGGACGACCCCCGGGTCGCCGAGTGGCGCTGGATCCGGGAGACCGACCCGGGTGTGCGGGGCGGCCAGTGAGCGTGAGGAGTGAGCTTGCGAGCCCCGCAGTCGCGAACGAAAGGCCAGCACCGTGAACACCGAGGAGATCCTGGTCGGCTACGACGGCTCCACCGACGCGTCGGTGGCCCTGGACTGGGCGCTGGACGAGGCGGGCCGCTCGGGCCGGCCGGTCCGGCTGGCGTACGTCTTCGAATGGCTGACCGTGGCCGGTTGGATCGGTCCCGGGGTGGCCCCCGGCGTCTGGCCCGACGAGACGGCCCGGCGGCAGGTCGAGGAACTGGTCCGCAAGGCGGCGGCGGACGCCGCCGCCGAGCGGCCCGGGCTCACCGTCCACGGCGAGGTCTTCGACGGGCCGCCCGCGCTGGTCCTCCAGGAACGCTCCGCCGAGGCGGAGATGCTGGTGCTGGGCAGCCGGGGCCACGGCGGCTTCGGCGGGCTGCTCGTCGGCTCCACGGCCATCTCCGTCACCGCCCACGCGCACTGCCCGGTGATCGTGGTCCGGGACGGCCAGGCGGCCACCTCCGGGCCGGTGTTGGTCGGCGCGGACGGCTCGCCGTCCTCCGTGCAGGCGCTCGGCTTCGCGGTCGAGCGGGCCGTGCAGCGGGACGTGCCGGTGCGGGCGCTGCGGGTCTGGCAGCCGCCCGGCGAGCGGCGGGTGCCGCCCGGCTTCGACCAGGAGGAAGCCAACGCCACCGAGCGGGCGGCCGCCGAGGCGGACCTGGCCCCCTGGCGGGAGTCCTTCCCCGACGTGCCGGTCGAGGTGGTGGCGAGCCCGGGCAGCCCGGCCGCGCTGCTGGTCGAGGAGAGCCGGGCGGCCCAGCTCGTGGTGGTCGGCAGCCGGGGCCGGGGCGGGCTGCGCGGGATGCTGCTCGGCTCGGTCAGCCAGCAGCTCATCCAGCACGCCCAGTGCCCGGTCGCGGTGGTCCGCGAACGCTGACCCCTCCCGGCGGGCGGGGCGGGGTGGGCGCGGGACGTGCGACGCGTGCGGCCACCGCGGACATGGCCGAGGATGGTGCGAGCGGCATCCCCACCCGGGCGCACCGGGGCGTGGGGCACGATGGGGAGAAACAGGAAAGGTCGTGACGATGAGCCACGAGACGCCGGCTACCGATCGCCCGCTGACCACCGCGCTCGCGGAGGCCGCCGGAATGGCCGGCCACGCCCCCTCGGTGCACAACTCCCAGCCGTGGCACTGGACGGTGTTGCCCGACGCGCTGGAACTGCGCGTGGTCCGGGAGCGTCACCTCAGCGTCCTGGATCCGGAGGGCCGGCTGCTGGTGTTGAGCTGCGGCGTCGCGCTGCACCACGCCCGGGTGGCGCTGGCCGCCGAGGGCTGGACGCCGGTGGTGGAGCGCATGCCCGACCCCGGCCAGCCCGATCTGGTCGCCCGGCTGACCGGGCTGAAGCCCACCGGCGCCGACCCGGACGCCATGCGCACGGTCCAGTGCATGCAGGTCCGCCACACCGACCGCCGGCCGGTCAGCGACGAGCCGATCCCGACCGCCGTGCTGGGCGAGATCGACCGGGCGGCCACCCGGGAGGGTGTCAACCTGCAGGTGCTGGACGACGACCAGAAGCTCGAGTTGGCCGCCGCCGCCCAGCACGCGGCGGAGGTCGAGAAGGGCAGCCCGGAGCTGCAGGAGGAGCTGGCGTACTGGACCAGTCGGGCCGCCCCCGGCACCGGGCTGCCGCCGGAGGTGCTGCCGGAGCAGGCCCCCCGGACCACCGTCCCGACCCGCGACTTCGGCCCCGGCACCCTGCCCGTGGGTGAGGGGCACGACCGGGCCGCCGTCTACGGGATCCTCTGGGGCGCCGAGGACGAGCCGGACAGCTGGCTGCGCGCCGGCGAGGCGCTCTCCGCCGCCTGGCTCACCGCCACCCGGCACGGCGTGTCCCTGGTGCCGCTCTCCGGCGTGGTCGAGGTCGAGGGCACCCGCCAGACGCTCCGGCAGATGCTGTCCGGCCTGGGCTTCCCGTACATCTCGTTGCGCCTCGGCCTGGCCGACCCGACGCACGCCGGCCCGCCGCACACCCCGCGGCTGGAGACCGCAAAGACCGTGGACACCTCCGCGGTGCGCGGCCAGCTCTCCTGACGGACCTCGTTGCGGGCGGCCACCGGGCGATAGCATCGCCGGGTGGCCAGCGCACCGAACCCACGCAACGAGAACGTCCCCCCGTCGCTGGGGCTGACCCCGCTGTCCCGGGTGCGGCTCGACGAGCTGCTCCAGGAGATGCTGGACCGGGTCGGCGAGGTGGTCACCAACCGGGAGCGGCTGCGCGCCCTGCTCGACGCGGTCGTCGGCATCGGCTCCGACCTCGACCTGCGCAGCACCCTCCAGCGGATCGTGGAGTCGGCCTGCGAGCTGGTCGGCGCCCGCTACGGCGCGCTCGGCGTGATCGGCGCCGACCGGCTGCTGCACGACTTCATCGTCCACGGCATCAGTGACGAGCTGCATGCCAAGATCGGTGAGCTGCCGCACGGGCGGGGCGTGCTCGGCCTGCTCATCGACGACCCCCGCCCGCTACGCATGCCGGACATCACCCAGCATCCCCGGTCCTACGGCTTCCCGGCCCACCACCCACCGATGCACAGCTTCCTGGGCGTCCCGGTGCGGATCCGCGACCACGTCTTCGGCAACCTCTACCTGGCCGAGAAGCAGGGCGCCGCCGAGTTCACCGAGGACGACGAGGAGATCGTGGTCGCGCTCGCCGCGGCGGCCGGCGTGGCGATCGAGAACGCCCGCCTCTACGCCCTCGCGCACCGGCGGGAACGCTGGCTGGCCGCGACCGCCGAGATCACCTCGGTGCTGCTCGGCGAGGTCCGCCGCACCGACGCGCTGACCCTGGTCGCCCGGCGGGCCCGGGAGGTCGCCGACGCCGAACTGGCCCTCGTGCTGCTCTACGACGAGGACGAGCGCCAGTTCACCGTCGAGGTGGTCGACGGCGCCGACGACACCGCCCGGAAGCTGGTCGGCGCGGTGCTGCCGGCCGACGAGACCACCTTCGTGGCCTCGGTCACCGAACGCCGCCACGAGCTGCTGGAGAACCTCGCCGAGGCGGCCCCCTGGTCACAGCCGGTCGTCGCCGGGCCGGCGGTGGTCTCCCCCCTCGCCGCAGCGGACACCCTGCACGGCGTGCTGGTCATCGCGCACCGGCCCGACCGCGGTCCCGCCGCCGAGGACGACGTGGCCCTGCTGGGCAGCTTCGCCGGCCAGGCCGCGCTGGCCATGGAGCGGGCCCGCGGCCAGGAGGAACGGGAGCTGCTGGTGGTCCTGGAGGACCGCGAGCGGATCGCCCGCGACCTGCACGACGTGGTGATCCAGCGGCTGTTCGCCACCGGCCTGCAACTGCAGAGCGGGGCCATGAACACCCGGCCCGAGGTGGCCAAGCGGATCAACCAGGCGGTCGACGACCTGGACGCCACCATCCGCGACATCCGCCGCACCATCTTCGAGCTGCGCACCCCGATGAGCGCGGCGCTGCGCACCGAGATCCGCGAGGCGATCGAGGTGGCCGCCGGGTCGCTGGGCTTCCGACCCGACCTGGAGCTGGTCGGCCCGATCGACAGCGCCGTCCCGGACCAGCTCCGCCCCGAGCTCACCGCCGTGCTCCGGGAGGCGCTCTCCAACGCGGTACGCCACGCGCGGGCCGACCGGGTGTCGGTCCAGGTGCGGGTCGACGCCGGCTGGGTGAGCGTCACGGTCACCGACGACGGGATCGGCTGCGACCCGGAGGCGGCCCGCAGCGGCCTGGTCAACCTGCGCGAGCGGGCCGAGCGGCTGGGCGGCGACTTCCGGCTCAGCCGAGTGACCCCGCACGGCACCGAGCTGCGCTGGAGCGTCCCGCTCGGCGACTGAGCGGGCGGGGCGCCCCGCGCCTCAGTGGGTCTTGCCGAGCAGCCGGGTGGCCAGCACCGCGGCCTGCGTACGACGCTCCAGGCCGAGCTTGGCCAGCACGCTGGAGACGTAGTTCTTCACCGTCTTCTCGGCGAGGAACATCCGGCCGGCGATCTCCCGGTTGGTCAGCCCCTCGGCCACGTACTCCAGGATCCGCCGCTCCTGCTCGGTGAGGGACTTCAGCTCGCGCGGCTGCTCGACGCCGCTGCGGATCCGCTCCAGCACCCGGGTGGTGATCGCCGGATCGAGCAGGGACTGCCCAGCCGCCACCCGCCGGACCGCGTCCACCAGGTCGGTGCCGCGGATCTGCTTGAGCACGTAGCCGGCAGCGCCGGCCATGATCGCCGCGAAGAGCGCCTCGTCGTCCTCGTACGAGGTCAGGATCAGCCCCTTGATCGACGAGTCCACGGCGCGGATGTCCCGGCAGACGTCGATGCCGTTGCCGTCGGGCAGCCGGGCGTCGAGGATCGCCACGTCGGGGCGGAGCGCCGGGATACGGCGGGACGCCTCCTGGGCGGAGCCGGACTCGCCGACCACCTCGATGTCGCCGCTGCTCTGCAGCAGGTCGGCCAGGCCACGACGGACGACCTCGTGGTCGTCAAGCAGGAACACCCGGATCATCCGTCCTTTCTACCCTCCCGCACGGGCGTCCCGCACGGGCCGAAGGTCCCGACCGTCACGCGCCCCGGCGGGCAGACGGACCCGGCGAGGTGGGGACCTCCGGCCCTGCTCCCGGCACCGACCGGTGACGCACCGTGGGGATGGACCGACCGGCAGGGCGACCCGGCCCGCACGGAGGGAGCACCACCATGACCACGGGCTACACCGTCGAACAGTTGCGGAACGCGACCGCCGACGCGGTGCGCGCGCCGTCGCTGCACAACACCCAGCCGTGGCGGTTCCGGCTCGTCGACGGCGGGATCGAACTCGCCGTCGACCCGGGGCGCCGGCTGCCGGCCACCGACCCGAGCGGCTGGGGCGCCCGGATCGCCTGCGGCGCGGCCCTGTTCAACCTGCGGCTGGCGCTCGCCGTGGCGGGCACCCCGGCCATGGTCCGGCTCCGCCCGTATCCCGGCGACCCGGACGTGGTGGCCCGGCTCGTCCCCGACGTGCCGCGCCGCCCCACCCCTGCCGAGCAGAGCCTGCACGGGGCGGTCGGCCGCCGGTTCAGCAACCGGGCGCCGTTCTGGCCCGACCCGGTCCCCGCCGACGCCCGCTGGCACCTCGGCGAGGCCGCCCGCGCCGAGCAGTGCTGGCTGGAGCTGGTCATCGGCACCAGCGCGGTCAACGCGTTCGCCGAGATCGCCCGCAGCGCCCACCGGGTGCTGGAGCGCGATCCTGCCTACGTCACCGAGCGGACCCGGTGGATCCGTTCCGAGCCGTCCCCCGACGGCGTGCCCACCACGGCGGGCGGGCCGCAGAGCGAGCCGCAGGACCTGCTGCCGCAGCGCGGCTTCGGCGGCCGCAACCGGGCCCCCGGCCGCGACTTCGAGCCGGAACCGCTCGTCGCCGTGCTCGGCTCGGCCGGGAACACCGCCACCGACCAGATCGTCGCCGGACAGGCCCTGCAACGGGTGCTGCTCACCGCCACCGACGCCGGGCTGGCCGTGTCGATGCTCTCCCAGCCCATCGAGGTGCCCGGGGCGCGGGAGGCCCTGCGGCTGTCCCTCGGCCGGTTCGGCACCCCGCAGATGGTCATGCGGATCGGGTTCGGCCAGCCCGGCCGGCCCACCCCGCGCCGCCCGGTCGACGAGGTACTCGACGTGCCGGTCGCACCGGCCTGACGCTGACCCGCCGCCCAGCCTCGCCGCGGCCTGCCGGCGCGCTAGGGCGGCGGGGCTCGGTGGTCAGGCCGGTAGGGCGGCCAGGAGGGCCGCCTCGCGCTCGGGGGCCAGGCCGACCGGCGCCCGCGCCGGGCGACCCGCCCGGGCCGGCACCCGACCGACCTCGCACAGCCAGCGCCACGTGTCCGCGACCGTGTCGGCCGCCGGCCGGCAGACCAGGCCCGCCGCGTAGGCCCGCTCGACGTTCCGTTCCTGCAACCAGCGGTACTCGTGCCCGCGCGGGATCCAGATCGGCAGGTCGTTCCAGGGCTCCACGCCCGCCGCCAGGAGCCGGTCCGGCGCCGTCCAGCGCAGCGTCGCGTCCGCGCCGGTCACCGCCACGGCCGCGTCGAGCAGCTCACCCATCGTCGTGTGCCCGGTCCGACTGACCACGTTGTACGCCCCACCGACGCCCTCGATCCCCCGGTCCAGCAGCCAGATCGCCAGGTCCCGCGCGTCGACGTACTGCACCGGCAGGTCGCGCGGGCCGGGGGCGAGCACCTCACCGCCCCGGGCGACCCGGTGCAGCCACCAGGGCAGCCGCCCGATGTCCTCGCCCGGCCCGAGGATCAGCCCGGCCCGCACCAGCAACGCCCGGTCGCCGAACACCTCCACGGCGGCCCGCTCCCCACCCGCCTTGTTGTGCGGGTAGTCCCCGTCGCCCGCATCCGCCTCGGCGGCGAAGACCGGGGCGTCCTCGCCCGTGCCCAGCCCGACGGGCGGCGCGTAGACCGAGCCGCTGGAGACGTAGACGTAGTGCGGCACCGCCCCGGTCAGGGCACGCGCCGCATCCCGGACCGCCCGGGGCGCCCCGTCCCAGGTGTCCACCACCAGGTCCCACTGGCCGCCGGCCAGCGCCGCCAGCCCGTCCGGCGCGGTGCGGTCACCCCGCAACCGGCGTACGCCCTCGGGCACGGTGCCGTGCAGCCCCCGGTTGAACACCGTCACGGACCAGCCCCGGCGAACCGCCTCGGTCACCACGGCCCCACCGACGAAGCCCGTACCACCCAGCATCAGCAGTCTCATGCGTCCCACCCTGCCGCGCGACCCCTGCTTCGGTGAGCAATGTTCACGGTGAGCGGATCTGCCCAGGGCAGAAGCCGCCGGCCCGATCTGGTGGAATGTCCGGTTCCTGCCCTGCCCGGGGCGGTGAGTGGAACGCCATGGATGTCTCCGGGGCCGGGATACCTCCATGCCGTTCCACCGACCGTCCCGGTCTGCGTGCGGTGTCCGGTTTGTGGGGGTGGTCGGCGGCACCCCGACGGTGGAATGGCTGGCGGGTGGGGGTCGTTGTATCCGGGTGAACGGCCGAGGAAGACCGCCGCGCACGGCGGGTGGCCGCCCGCCGCGGTGGGTGTGCCGGGCCCGGAATGATGGTGGCCGGCCGGTCGTTGTACATGGTCCCGGCGCGACGAAGAGGCCCCCCGCCCCGCGCGCCGGATGATCCCCCTAAGACTTTCCTGTTAGCGCCTGACGGTGCTTGCGCACAGCCGACCCCCATCGGTCTGGTGCGCCAACCCCCGAATGGAGCTTCTCTGATGAACAC
>NZ_JBEXLR010000049.1:0-45243 GCF_040610095.1 Micromonospora sp. NPDC004540 | reverse complement strand
TGGCGCCGGCCACGTCCACGCACTTGTTGCCGTACCCGACGATCTGGCTCCGAGGGCGGCCCGTCGGCCGTGTGTGGGAAGTCGTGTCGCGTGGGCTCAGATACCGAAGCCGACCCGCTGGCCGTTCGTGACGCCCAGGCCGCGGACGGCCAGCGCGGCGTCCAGCGCGGCCACGGTGGCCGCCCAGCCCTTGTCCTCCGCCGAGCCGGGCAGCCCGGCCCGGTCCCGGGCCTGCTCGATGGTGTCCACGGTGAGCACCCCGTGCGCCACCGGCTTGCCCTCGTCCAGCGCCACCCGGGTCAGCCCCTCGGTGACCGACTGGCAGACGTAGTCGAAGTGCGCGGTGGCGCCCCGCACCACCACGCCGAGGGCGACCACCACGTCGTACCGCCGGGCCATCGCCTGGGCCACCACGGGCAGCTCGACCGAGCCGGCCACCCTGGCCACCACCGACCGCGCGCCGCACGCCTCGGCGGCGGCCACCGCACGGTCGACCATGTGGTCGGTGAGGTCGCCGTGCCAGCGCGCGGCCACGATGCCGACGGTCAGCCCGCCGGCGTCCACCGCGGCCACGCCCGGTTCGCCGAAACCCGCCATGTCTACGCTCCGATCTCGTCGGCGGCGACCGGGCGGCCCATCGGCGCCTCAGTCACCTCGTCCAGCCCCTCCAGGAGGTGGCCCATCCGGTCCCGCTTGGTCCGCAGGTAGCGGACGTTCTCCGGATTGGACCGCACGGGCAGCCCCTCCCGGCCGCTCACCGTGAGGCCGTACCCCTCCAGGCCGGCCCGCTTGGCGGGGTTGTTGGTCAGCAGCCGCATCGAGCGGACGCCGAGGTCGTAGAGGATCTGCGCGCCGGTCCCGTAGTCCCGGGCGTCGGCCGGCAGCCCCAGGTCGAGGTTCGCGTCCACGGTGTCCCGGCCCTGGTCCTGGAGCTGGTAGGCCTGGAGCTTGTGCAGCAGGCCGATGCCCCGCCCCTCGTGCCCGCGCACGTAGAGCACCACGCCGCGGCCCTCCTGGGCCACCCGGGCCAGCGCGGCCTGCAACTGCGGCCCGCAGTCGCAGCGCAGCGAGCCGAAGACGTCCCCGGTGAGGCACTCGGAGTGCACCCGCACGAGCACGTCCTTCCCGTCGCCGAGGTCGCCCATGACCAGCGCCACGTGCTCGGCGGGGTCGTGCTCGGCGCGGTAGCCGAGCGCCTGGAACACCCCGTACGGGGTGGGCATCCGCGCCTCGGCGACCTGCTCGACCTGCTTCTCGGTGCGCCGCCGGTAGGCGATCAGGTCGGCGATGGTGACCAGGGTCAGCCCGTGCTCGGCGCAGAACTTCTCCAGGTCGGGCAGGCGCATCATCGTGCCGTCGTCGTTGACCAGCTCGCAGAGCACCCCGGCCGGGCGCAGCCCGGCCAGCCGGGTCAGGTCCACGGCCGCCTCGGTGTGCCCGGGGCGGCGCAGCACCCCGCCCTGCCGGGCGCGCAGCGGCACCACGTGCCCGGGCCGGGCCAGGTCGGTCGGGTCGGTCGACGGGGCGGCGAGCAGCCGGATGGTGTGCGACCGGTCGGCGGCGGAGATGCCGGTGCTGATCCCCTCCCGGGCGTCCACGGTCACCGTGTAGGCGGTGCCCCGCCGGTCCTGGTTGGTGTGGTGCATGGGCGGCAGGTCCAGCCGGTCGCACTCGCTCTCGGTGAGCGGCACGCAGATGTAGCCGGAGGTGTAGCGGACCATGAACGCGACCAGCTCCGGGGTGGCCAGCTCGGCCGCGAAGATCAGGTCGCCCTCGTTCTCCCGGTCCTCGTCGTCGACCACGACGACGGGCCGGCCGGCGGCGATGTCCGCCACCGCCTGCTCGATGCTCCCGAAAGTGCTCATGCCACGGCCTCCGAGTACGTCGGCGGGATCGGGGTGCGGGCGGGCGGAGTCGCCCGGGACGTGCGCCACCAGGCGTACAGGCCGGCGGCGCAGAACCCGCCGTAGACCAGGTACATGGCGGCCGACGGGTAGAAGCCGCCCTGGAGCAGCAGCGGCACGCCGACCGCGTCGACGGCGATCCAGATCAGCCAGAACTCCACCCAGCCGCGGGCCATGCCGTAGGTGGCGAGCAGGCTGCCGACCAGGATCCAGGCGTCCGGCAGCGGCCCCCAGGAGCCGAGCGCGGCCAGCACCGGGTAGGCGGCCGCGGTGCCGACCACCGCGGCGGCGAGCAGGCCCAGCCGCTCGCGCCAGGTGGCCCAGCGCGGGACGACCGCCGGCTGCTCCCCGCCACTGGCCCGGCGGTTGCGCGACCAGCGCCACCAGCCGTAGACGCTGACCGCGAAGAAGAAGACCTGCCGGCCGGCCTGGCCGTAGAGGTCGTGCGCCTGGGGGGTGGCGAACACCCCGCCGAGGAAGACGGTGAACAGCAGCGCGTTGCCGATCATGCCGACCGGCCAGGCCCAGACCACCCGGCGCAGCCCGAGCAGCGCCGAGGCGAGGCCGAATACGTTGCCGACGATCTCCCGGACCAGCACCGGCGAGCCGGCCACGTGCACCTGGGCGTCGAGCAGCCAGCCGAGCGGGCCCATCACCGGTCACCCGCCGCCGCGCGGTCGCCGAGCAGCCGCTCGACGTACTTGGCCAGCACGTCCACCTCGAGGTTGACCGGGTCGCCGACGCCCCTGGCGCCGAGGGTGGTGAGCTTGAGGGTGGTGGGGATCAGCCCGACCGAGAACCAGTCGTCGCCGACCCCGGCGACGGTCAGCGAGATGCCGTCGACGGTGATCGAGCCCTTCTCCACCACGTAGCGGGACAGGCCGGCGGGCAGCCGGAACCGGACCGTCTCCCACTGCGCGGCCGGCTCCCGGCTCAGCAGCTCGCCGACCCCGTCGACGTGCCCCTGCACCAGGTGGCCGCCGAGGCGGCTGTTCAGCGCGGCGGCCCGCTCCAGGTTGACCGGGTCGCCGGGGCGCAGCGCGCCGAGCGCGGTGCGGCGCAGGGTCTCCCCCATCACGTCGGCGGTGAAGACGCCGCCGTCGACGTCGACCACGGTGAGACAGACCCCGTTGACCGCGATGGAGTCGCCGTGCCGGGCGTCCGAGGTGACCAGCGGGCCGCGGACCGCGACCAGCGCCGAGTCACCCCCGGTGTCGGTGGTCCGGACGATCTCGCCCAGTTCCTCGACGATGCCGGTGAACATGTCAGGCCTCCCTCTTCCGGGGCAGCGCGGTGATCCGCAGGTCGGGACCGACCTGCGTAACGTCGGTGAGCTCCAGGTCGATGGCGTCGGCGATGGTGGTCACGCCGGCGTCCAGCAGCGCGGTCGGGCCGGCGCCGAGCAGCTTCGGCGCGACGTACCCGACGATCTTGTCGACCAGGCCGGCGGCGAGGAACGCGCCGGCCAGGGTGGGACCGCCCTCCAGCAGCGCGGCCCGCACGCCGCGGTGGTGCAGCTCCGCGAGCAGCGCCGCGAGGTCGACCCGGCCGTCGGGGCCGGCCCCGACCTCCTCGGCGGTGGCCACCCAGGTCCGGGCGGCGCCGTCGCGGACCCGGGCCGCGACCGGGGTACGCCCCGAACTGTCCACCACCACGCGCAGCGGCTGCCGGATGGCGAGGGTGCCGTCGCGCAGGTTGCGGGCGGTGAGCCGGGGGTCGTCGGCGAGCACGGTGCCCACCCCGGCGATCACCGCGTCGACGGTGCCGCGCAGGGCGTGCACGTCGATCCGGGCCGCCTCGGAGGTGATCCACATGCTGGTGCCGTCGGCCGCCGCGGAGCGCCCGTCGAGGGTGGCCGCGTACTTCCAGATCAGGTACGGCCAGCCGCGGCGCATCGAGGTGAGCCAGGCGATGTTGCCGGCCTCGGCCTCCTCGGCGCGTACCCCGACCTCGACCTGGACGCCGGCGGCGCGCAGGGTGGCCGCGCCGCCGGAGGCGACCGGGTTGGGGTCCGGGACGGCGACCACCACGCGGGCGACGCCGGCGGCGATGAGCGCGTGGCTGCAGGGGCCGGTGCGGCCGGTGTGGTCGCACGGTTCCAGGGTGACCACGGCGGTGCCGCCACGGGCCCGCCTGCCCGCCTGGGCCAGCGCGACGATCTCGGCGTGCGGACCGCCCGCGTAGGCGTGGAAGCCCTCGCCCACGACCTCGCCGTCGGCGTCCAGCAGGACGCAGCCGACCACCGGGTTGGGGCTGGTCGCGCCGAGGCCGCGGGCGGCCAGCGCGATCGCGCGACGCATCGCCTCGTCCACGGAGACGCTCGCCATCGCCAGCCTGTCCTCTCGCTCGCCGGTCGCGCGGGCGGGTTCGGGAGAAGGCGGCAGGATGCCGCGGACACGCGGCGGCGGAGATCCGGGGACGGCGGAGCCGACCCCGGGGAGCCCACGCGGCGGCTGAGGGTGCTCAGCGCCCGGCAGGGGCCCTCCCCGTCCCGCGCGCTGTCTCCCATCCGGACTTTCTGGGGGCGGACGAGCCGCACCCCAACCGTCGGCCCCGGATTCTCACCAGGTCCACCGTCCGGCCGAAGCCGTCCGGGTCGCGGGCTTACCACGGTCGGACCGTGGATCACCGCCGGTTCGGAATTTCACCGAGCCCCGCCAGCGCGTGGTGGGTACACGGGAAGTCTTACACGCCGGGCGGGGCGTCGCGCCACAGAGGCGAGCTACCTCACAACCGGATCGTCACGTCACGCCCCGGCGCCGGTCGACCGCGACGTATGACCCGGGTTGGCTCTTGGCGACCGTCTTCATCTCGGAGGCGACGGCGATCGCCTCGAGCGGGTCGGTGAAGCGTTTGCCGGAGTCGGACAGGGAGACGCCGATGGAGAGGGTGACCAGGGCGGCGCGGCGGATGTTGCCCCGCCGGTCCTTCAGCTCGACGAAGCCGCGCTCCCGGTCGGTCGGGTCGTAGAGGGCGTCGGCGGCCTTCTCGAAGTCGACCACGGCCCGGCTGGTCAGCGGCCGGACCTGGGACGGGGTGCAGACGATGACGAAGTCGTCGCCGCCGACGTGGCCGAGGAAGGCCGGCGGCAGGCCGATCGAGACCACCGCCCGGTGCAGGCTGCGGGCCAGCGCGGAGATGAACTCGTCGCCGCGCACGAAGCCGTACCGGTCGTTGACGCTCTTGAACCGGTCGATGTCGATGTAGCCGACGGCGTAGTCGACGCCGCTGCGCACCCGGTCGCTGATCTCCCGCCGGATCCGGCTGTTGCCGGGCAGGCCGGTCAGCGGGGAGACCTCCCGGAACTCCTTGTTGCGGCGCAGCGTGGAGCTGACCCGGGCGACCAGTTCGGCGGTGTCGAAGGGCTTGACCAGGTAGTCGTCCGCGCCCGCGCTGAGGCCGTTGACCTTGTCGGAGGTCATCCCCTTGGCGGTCAGCATGATCACCGGCAGGGCCGAGGTCATCGGGTCGGCGCGCAGCCGGCGGGTCAGCTCCAGGCCGTCGATCCGGGGCATCATGAGGTCGACCACGGCCAGGTCCGGCCGGTGCCGCTCGATGACCTCCAGGGCCTCCTGGCCGTCGCCGGCGTGCAGCACCTCGAAGCCGTGCAGCCGCAGGTTGAACTCGACGAAGCGGGCGATGTCCTCGTCGTCGTCGACGACCAGGATGACGTCGGGTCGGTCGCCGGCCGGATCCATCTCAGGCCCCGGTCGTCGCGCGTTCCGCCAGGCCGCGCAGCCGGCGGACCGCCTCGGCCGGGTCGTCGGCGCCGTAGACGGCGGTGCCGGCGACGAAGGCGTCGGCGCCCGCCGCGGCGGCCTGTTCGATGGTGTCCGCGGCGATCCCGCCGTCCACCTCGATGCGCAGCTCCAGGTGGCCGCTCGCGACGTGCCGCCGGGCGGCGCGCACCTTGTCGAGCAACTGGGGGATGAACCGTTGGCCGCCGAAGCCGGCCTTGATCGTCATGATCAGCAGCGTGTCGAAGCTCGGTAGCAGGTCCAGGTACGGCTCGATCGGAGTGTCCCGGTCGATCGCCAGCCCCGCCTTCGACCCGGCCGAGCGCAGGTCCTTGGCCAGCGCCACCGGGTCGTCGCACGCCTCGGCGTGGAACGTGACGTTGTACGCCCCCGCGTCGGCGTACCCGGGCGCCCAGCGGCGCGGGTCCTCGATCATGAGGTGCACGTCGAAGGGAAGCTCGGTCGCCGCGCGCAGGCTCTGCACCACCGGCAGCCCGATGGTCAGGTTGGGCACGAAGTGGTTGTCCATGACGTCCACGTGCAGCCAGTCGGCGGCGTGCTCGACGGCGCGGACCTCGTCGGCCAGGCGGGCGAAGTCGGCGGCCAGGATGCTGGGCGCGACGATCAGCGGCGGTACGGTCACCGGGCCAGTGTACGAACGCGGTCACCCCCGGCCCGCAGGGCGGCACCGTCGGGGACCCGCTGTGACCCGGACGTGACCGCCGGTGCAGAATCGGCCCGTCCGGCGCGGAGAATCGACACGAAAAGCCATCGGCGACTGGCCGATCGATCGAAACACGGCGAAACTCCTACAGGGACGGTCACATATGCTGCACGCCCGGTCGCGGGGAACGCCGCACGGGCCGCGGCGACCGGCGGTCATCTCCCGGGAAGGGCGGACGATGCGACGGTGGCTCCTGGCGCTGGCGCTGGCCGGCACGGCGACGCTGGTCCTGGCCGGCTGTGTCCCCCCGCACCGGGCCGACGGGGACCTCACCGACGACTGGGCCGCGCTGCCGGCGCCGCGCCTGTTCATCCCGGCCACGGACGCCTGCCTGCCCCGGCTCACCGCCGTGGTGCAGGCCGCCACCTACGAGACGGTCGACTGCGCGGGCAGCCACCTGGCCGAGGCCGTGCACGTCGGCACCTTCACCGGGCCGGCGGCGCAGGGCGCCCGGCCGGAGCCCGGCTCGCCCGCGCTGCGGACCGCGCGCGCCGAGTGCGACCAGCGGGCCCGCGAGGTGATCGGCGGGGACTGGCACTCCGCCCGGCTCACCCTGAACATCGCGCTGCCCCCGGTGACCGCCTGGGTGGCCGGCGCCCGCTGGTTCCGCTGCGACCTGTCCGAGACCGACAGCATCGACAACACCCGGCCGGTCAACCGGGTGGGCAGCCTGCGCGGCGCCATGGTGGGCGACAACTCGCTGGTCCACCGCTGTTTCGACCCGAAGCTGATCGGCGAGAACCTCAACTACATGGCCCCGGTGCTCTGCACCGAGCCGCACCGCGCCGAGTTCGTCGGCGTCTTCGAGGAGCGGGACATGAGCTGGCCGGACTTCACCCGGTCCGCCTCCCAGGTGCACCGCCGCTGCATGGCGCTGATCGCCGCCTTCGCCGCGGTACCGAACAACGCCGACCTGCCGTACCGGGCCGGTTCGATCTTCTACCCGCCGTCCCAGCGGGAGTGGGAGGAGGGCGACCGGGGGGTGCGCTGTTTCCTGTGGAGCGACGACCGGAAGCTGACCCGGTCGATGCGCGGCGCCGGCCCGGAGGGACTACCCGTCATCTGAGCCCCGGTGCCGTATGCTGCACCGCCGAGGCGTACCCGGCGCTCCGCGCCGGTCGCGCGACCACGGACGACGGGGAGGTCGGTCGCGATGCGGCGATGGTGGGCGGCGGTCGCCGTGGGCGTGACGGCGGCGTTGGCGCTCGGCGGCTGCGCGCCGGCCGGCGTCGACCGGGACCTGGCCGACGACTGGCCGGCCTTCGGCGCCCCGGTGGCCTTCGTGCCCGAGGCCGGCGCCTGCCACCCCACCATCCAGGACGTCGGCTACCTGAGCGGCTACAACCCGGTCGACTGCGCCGCCACGCACCGCGCCGAGACGCTGCACGTGGGCACGCTGACCGGCCCGGACGCCGGGCGCGGCGCTCCCCCGCGGGCCGGCTCGGCCGGCACCCGGACCGCGCACGCCGAGTGCGCCAAGCAGGTCAACAAGGCGGTCGGCGCCGACTGGCGCTCGGGCCGGCTGCGGCTGTCGGTGGTCTTCCCGTCGGCCCAGGCGTGGACCGGCGGGGCCCGCTGGTTCCGCTGCGACGTAGCCGAGGTGGCCAGCCTGGACGACGGCAGCGTCACCGCCCGCAGCGGCAGCCTGCGCAACGCCCTGAAGGCGGGCTCGCCGCTGGCGCTGGGCTGCTTCAACCCGAAGCTCGTCAAGGACCGCGTGGCGGAGATGCGGCCGGTCGCCTGCACCGCCAAGCACCACGCCGAGTTCGTCGGGGTCTACCGCTTCCCCGACATCAGCTACGCCGAGTTCGTGCGCACCTCGCTGCGGGCGCACAAGGGGTGCCGCGGGCTGATCGCGAAGTACGTCAAGGTGCCGAACAACGGCGACATGGTCTACCGGGCCGGCACGATCATCTACCACCCCTTCGAGCAGGACTGGAAGGATGGCGACCGCGGCGTGCAGTGCTTCCTCTGGGTCTCGGACCGCACGCTGACCCGCTCGCTCAAGGGCGGCGGCAGCAAGGCCCTGCCGGTCACCTGAGCGGGAGCGGGGCGGGCCTGCCGGCCCACCCCGCCCGGATCGCTCAGCCGACCTGGAGCGTGACGTCGTCGATGACGAAGCTGGTCTGGAGCGAGGCGTCCTCCACCCCGGTCCACTTCAGCGTCACGGTCTGCCCGGCGTACGCCGCCAGGTTGAAGCTGCGCTGCGCGTAGCCGCTCGCGGCGTTGAGGTTCGAGTACGTCGCCAGCGTGGTCGTGCCGACCTGCACGGTCAGCTTGTCGTACGCCGTCGAGCCGGTCGTCTCGGCCGTGTCGATGTGCAGCCAGAACGACAGCGTGTAGCTGGCGCACCCGACCGGGATGGTCACCGACTGCGCCAGCGTGTCGGTGTGGCTGCTGCCGTAGCCGTCCAGCCACGCCTTGTAGGAGCCGGTCCGGGCCGCCTGGCTCGACGAGTTCGTGATGACACCCGAGGTGGCCGTCCACGGCGTGCTGCCCGACTCGAAGCTGCTGTTGCCGATGAGCTGGCCGCCAGCGCAGCCGCCGGTGCCGGTCACCGTGAGGGTGTAGGCGGCGCTGCGGGTGACCGAGCCCGTGCCGGTGACCGTGACGGTGAAGGTGCCGGTGGTCGCCGTCGCGGAGGCGCTGACCGTCATGGTGGCCGAGCCGCCCGAGGTGACCGAGGACGGGCTGAAGCTCACCGTCACCCCGCTCGGGGCGCCCGTGGCCGACAGGCTCACGGTCTGGGCGCTGCCGCTGGTGGTGGCGGTGCTGACCGTGGCCGTGGTGGAGCCGCCCCGGGCGACGCTGCCGGAGGTGGGGCTCACCGCGACGGAGAAGTCGTTGGTCGGGGTACCGCCGCCGACCGCGAGCTGCCAGAGCGCGTACGCCACCCCGTCGGCGCCGCGGTTGAGCACCGTCGCGCTGATGTTGCCGGTGGTGTCGCAGGAGCGGTGGTAGCAGGGGTCGTACGCGGAGTTGGCGGTGCCACCCCACTTGGCGGCCTGGGCGCTGGTCTTGCGCGCGCTGGCGCCCGCCGCGTAGCCGGAGGTGGGGATGCCGGCCTGCTGGAAGGAGTAGTCGTCGGAGCGGCCCTGGCCCTCGACGTTCTCCTCCGGCTGGAGGTTGAGCGAGTCCCAGTACGCCTTCAGCGGCGCCGCCGTGGTGGAGGTGAGCCGGTTGATGAAGTAGCCACCGTTGGTCGAGCCGACCATGTCGAAGTTGTAGTAGCCCTTGATGTAGCCCCGCTGGGTGGCGCTGAGCGAGTTGACGTAGAACTCCGAGCCGTTGAGGCCCTGCTCCTCGTCGGTCCACCAGGCGAACCGGACCCGCTTGGTCATGCTCGGGTTCTGCTGGGCGAGGACCAGCGCGTTCTCCAGCAGGGTGGCCGAGCCGGAGCCGTTGTCGTTGATGCCCGGCCCGGCGGAGACGCTGTCCAGGTGCGCGCCGAACATGACCACCTGGTCGGTCGGGCCCTGCGGCCACTCGGCGATCAGGTTGTTCGACCGGTAGGTGCAGGTCGTGCAGACCTGCTCGGTGACCGTGTAGCCGGCGGCCTGGAGCTTGGCCTTCACGTAGCTGACCGAGGCGGTGTAGCCGGCCGAGCCGGCCCGCCGGTTGCCGCCGTTGCTGCTGGCGATGCTGTTGAG
The DNA here is from genome assembly GCF_040610095.1 of Micromonospora sp. NPDC004540. NCBI lineage: Bacteria > Bacillati > Actinomycetota > Actinomycetes > Micromonosporales > Micromonosporaceae > Micromonospora > Micromonospora sp. NPDC004540. Next base: position 35,228 of record NZ_JBEXLR010000049.1, on the reverse strand, counting down.
CTGGGTGAGGTGGGCCTGGACGTTGGTCACCGAGATGTCCGGCGCGGCGGCGGCCAGCGCGGGGGCGGCGGTCACCGGCGCGGGGGCGGCGGAGGCGGCCGGGGCGGCCAGGGTCGCCGTCACGGTGGCGAAGAGGGCGAGCGCGAGGCCCGCGGTCGGCGTGCTGCGTCTCATGGAGACTCCTCGTGGGGGTCGGCGGGACGTGCTGGCGGGGTGGCGCGACCCGTAGGCCCCGGTGGGAGCCTCGGCGTCGGCGGACCGGTGATCGGAACAGTTACATGTATCGATGTAGGAGTCAACGGGGGTGTCACATGGCGCGGAGCGGGACCGGCGTGGCCGGCCCCGCTCCGCGTTCACATGTGGACATCTGACCCGTCGACCGGGTCCGCGCTCAGCCCCTGCGCAGCACCGCCAGGAACATCGCGTCGGTGCCGTGCCGCTGCGGCCACAGCTGGACGGTCGGCCCGTCCCCCAGGCCGGGCATGCCGGCGGGCAGCAGCGGGCGGGCGTCGACGAAGTCGACCGGGAAGCCGCACCGGCGGGACGCCTCGGTGACCGTCACGTGCGTCTCCACGGTGTGCGGCGAGCAGGTCACGTACGCGACCAGGCCGCCGGGCCGGACCGCGCGCAGCGCGGCGGTGAGCAGCTCCCGCTGCAGCCGGGTCAGCGGCGGCAGGTCCGACGGCTGGCGGCGCCAGCGGGACTCCGGCCGGCGGCGCAACGAGCCGAGCCCGGTGCACGGGGCGTCGACCAGCACCCGGTCGAAGTGCTCCTCCGGCAGCTTCGGATCGGCGCCGACCGTGCGCCCGTCGGTGTTCAGCACGGCAACCGGCAGGCCCCTCGTGGCCTGGGCCACCAGCCGGGCCCGGTGCTCGGCGACCTCGACCGCGGTGAGCCGGGCGCCGCGCTCCGCGGCCAGGGCGCCGAGCAGGCCGGCCTTGCCGCCGGGGCCGGCGCAGAGGTCGAGCCAGCGGCCGTCCGGGCCGTCCAGCGGCGCCACCGCGAGCGCGTTCGCCACCAGCTGGGAGCCCTCGTCCTGGACGTGCGCGCGCCCCTCGGTCACCGCCGCCAGCTCACCCGGCGCGCCGCCGGAGAGGTAGACCGCGTACGGCGAGAACGCGCCGGGCGCCCCGCCGACCTCGTCGGCCAGCGCCACCGGGTCGGCCAGCCCGGGCCGGGCGCACAGGTGCACCGGCGGGCGCTCGTTGTCTTCGATGAGCAGGCGGGCCGTCTCGCGCAGGTCGCCGCCGAGCGCCTCGGCGAAGGCCCGGACGATCCACTGCGGATGGCTGTACGCCAGCGCCAGGTGGCCGATCGGGTCGGTCTCCTCGGACGGGGCGAGCTTCGCCACCCAGCCGTCCACGTCCCGGCTGGCCACCTCGCGGAGCACCGCGTTGGCGAAGCCGGTGGCACCGGGCCCGACCGTGCGAACCAGGTCCACGGTGGACGACACGGCCGCGTGCGCCGGCACCCGGGTGTGCAGCAGCTGGTACGTCCCGAGCCGCAGCGCGTCCCGCACCGGCGGGTCGATCCGCTGCACGTCCCGGCCGGCCGCGTCGGTGATGATCGCGTCCAGGGTGCCGGTGTGCCGCAGCGTGCCGTAGGTCAGCTCGGTGGCGAACGCGGCGTCCCGGCCGGTCAGCCCCTCGTCGCGGAGCAGCGCCGGCAGCACCAGGTTGGCGTACGCGTCGTCCCGGTGCACCGCCGCGATCGCCTGGTAGGCGACGTGCCGGGGCAGGTCCACGGCCGGCCGGACCGGACGCCGGGGGCCGCCGCGCCGGTCGGCGCCGAAACGCCCCCCGCGGGGGCGCTCGCCCCGCGGCTCGTCGGGCCGGGTCACGCGAGCACCTCGCCGGCGGCGACCCGGGCGCCGCGCGCCCAGTCGCCGGCCGACATGGCCTTCTTGCCGGCCGCGCGCACCTCGCCGAGCTGCACCGGGACGGTGGCCGTGCCGGCCAGCACCCGGGACTTCTCCACCAGCAGCTCGCCGGGCTTCAGCTCCGGGCCGTTGGCCACCGGGGTGACCGGGCCGAGCTTGACCCGGTCGCCGCGGAAGGTGGTCCACGGGCCGGGGGCCGGGGTGCAGGCGCGGATCCGGCGGTCCACCGCGAAGGCCGGATCGGCCCAGCGGACCCGGGCGTCCTCCACGGTCAGCTTCGGCGCGAGGGAGACCCCGTCGGCCGGCTGCGGCTCGGCCCGGGCCGTGCCGGCCGCCAGCGCGTCGAGCACCGCGACCAGCAGGCCGGCCCCGGAGTGGGCGAGCCGCTCCAGCAGGTCGCCGGAGGTGTCGGCGGGCCGGATCTCGTCGGTCACCGTGCCGTAGACCGGGCCGGTGTCCAGCCCCGCTTCCAGCTGGAAGACGCTGGCCCCGGTCAGCTCGTCGCCGTGCAGCACGGCGTGCTGCACGGGCGCCGCGCCGCGCCAGGCCGGCAGCAGCGAGAAGTGCAGGTTGATCCAGCCGAGCCGCGGGATCTCCAGCGCCGCGGGCGGCACCAGCGCGCCGTAGGCGACCACCGGCACGCAGTCCGGGGCCAGCTCGCGGAGCCGGTCGAGGAACTCGGGCTCCCGCGGCCGCGCCGGGGTGAGCACCTCGACGCCGTGCGCGTCGGCCCAGGCGCCGACCGGGGAGCGCAGCAGGCCCCGGCCCCGGCCGGCGGGGGCGTCGGGGCGGGTGACCACGGCGAGCAGCTCGTGGCCGGAGGCGGCGATGGCGTCCAGCGCGGGCACGGCGACGGCCGGCGTGCCCGCGAAGACCAGGCGCATCCGGGTCACCGCCCCAGGCCGAACGGGTTGCCGGCGGCGTGTGGGCTGAGCTTGACGGTCGGCGGGGCCGCCTCGTCGTACCACTCGGCCTGGCGGATCGCCTTCATGGCCTCCTTGCGGCCGGCCGGGTCGAGCCGGTCGACGAAGAGCACCCCGTCGAGGTGGTCGGTCTCGTGCTGCACGCAGCGGGCCATCAGGCCGGTGCCGACGATCTGCAGCGGATCGCCGTAGCCGTTGAAGCCCTTGGCGATGACGTTCTGCCGACGCTTGGTGTCGAAGTAGAGCCCCGGGATGGACAGGCAGCCCTCCGGGCCGTCCTGCTCCTCCTCGTCCGGGAACTCCAGCACCGGGTTGACCAGGTGCCCGAGGACGTCGTCCACGTCGAAGGTGAACACCCGCAGGCCCACCCCGAGCTGCGGCGCGGCCAGGCCGGCGCCGCTCTGCTCGCGCATCGTGTCGGTCAGGTCGGCGATCAGCTTGCGCAGCTCGGCGTCGAAGTCGACGACCGGGTCGGCCGGCGTGCGCAGCACCGGATCGCCGAACAGACGGATGGGCTGGACGGTCACGCGGAGTGGCTCCTTGTCTGGGACGGGTGGTGCCGTACCAGTCTACGGAGTCGATCCGGTCGCCCCGGCCGGCGTACCGCGATCGGTGACCGGGGACGCGTCGTCACCGACGGTGACCGGCAGGGTGGCGTATCCGCGCAGGGTGAGCCGGACCCGCCGCTCCCCCGGCCCGGCCAGGGCGAGGCCGGGCAGCCGGCGCAGCAGCAGCGGGAACGCCACCTGCGCCTCCAGCCGGGCCAGGCCGGCGCCGAGGCAGTAGTGCGGGCCGGCGCCGAAGGAGAGCGGGTGCACCGGCGGGCGCCCGGGGTCGAACCGGTCCGGCTCCGGGTAGCGGCCGGGATCCCGGTTGGCGGCGCCGAGCAGCACGATGAGCCAGCTCCCGGCGGGCAGGTCCACCCCGCCGTAGCGGGTGGGTTCGGTGCTCATCCGCGAGGTGAGCTGCACCGGCGAGTCGTAGCGCAGCAGCTCCTCGACGTAGCCGGGGGCGAACTCGGGGTGCTCGCGCAGCGTGGCCGCCGCGGCCGGGTGGTTGAGCAGCACCACGAGGCCGTTGCCGAGCAGGTTGGTGGTGGTCTCGAAGCCGGCGACCAGGAGGACGACCAGGTTCGACAGCAGCTCGTCGCCGGTGAGCCGGTCGCCGTCGGTGTCGTGCGCCTGGACCAGCGCGGTGGTCAGGTCGTCGGCCGGGGCGCGTCGGCGGGCCGCGACCAGGTCGGTGAAGTAGTCCCGCAGCTCGGTGGCGCCCCGGTCGGCGAGGGCCAGCTCGTCCGGGCTGATCTCCGGCTCCAGCACCCCGGTCAGGTCGGTGGCCCAGCGCCGGAACAGCGGCCGGTCCGCCGCCGGCACGCCGAGCAGCGCGCAGATCACCGCCACCGGCAGCGGGTACGCGAACTCGGCCATGAAGTCGACCGGCTCGCCCGCACCGGCGCGGGCCAGCATCCCCTCGACCAGCTCGTCGGCCTGCGCCTCGACCACGTCCCGCATGGCGGCGATCCGGCGCGGGGTGAAGGCGCCGGCCGCCAGCCGCCGCATCCGGCTGTGGTCGGGCGGGTTGGTGCGCAGCATCGAGCGGGAGATCGAGGCGACGGCGGGGCTCTCCCGCCAGCCGGGGAGGAACTGGTCGCGCAGGTCGTCGTCCATCACCCCGAACCGGGCGTCGCGCAGGATCGCGTCCGCCTCCGGGTAGCCCGTGACCAGGTGGAACGCCGGCCCGGCCTGGACCACCGATCCGTGGTCGCGCAGCCGCTCGTAGGTCGGGTAGGGGTTCACCCGTCCCTCGGGGGACAGCAGCAGGGCGAGGGCGTCGGCAGGGTCCACGGTCGGCCTCCCCGGGCGTCGGAAGCCTCCATCATGCTCCCGCCGGCCCGATCCGGCGATCCCGTGGCCCGGGCGCCCCGGTCAGGCGCCGGCGCCCGGCTCCCCCGCCAGCACCGCGTCCCCGCCGAGCAGGGCGTGCTCGGGCAGCGGCAGCTGGAGGCCGTGCGCGGCCTCCCAGTCGTGGATCAGGCTGGGCCGGGCCTGGGCGGCGAAGAAGTCGACCGCGCTCAGCCCGCCGACCACCGGCTCCTCGACCTCGGCGACCAGCCGGGCGGGGACCAGCGGGAAGCCGCTCTGCAGGGCGGCGCTGAGCCGGCGGTGGCCGTCGACCACGAAGAAGTACTCGCCGGTGTAGCCGATGGTCAGCGGCTCCAGGGCCTCGTCGCCGGACCCGGCCACCTCGCCGACGAACTCCGAGTCCCACAGCCCGCGCAGGGTGGCGATGTCCTCGGTGGGGTAGACCCGGGCCGGGTCGAGCAGCAGAAGCGGCTGGCCGTCGCGCAGCACGTCGGCGCCGAGCCGCCCCTCGTAGACGTCGATCACGTGCTGGATCACCTGCTCCGGGGTGGCCCGGGTGGTGTCGCAGATCAGGTCGTAGTTGCGCAGCCGGGCCTTGTCGACGCCGTAGCGCACGATGAACCGGCCGCGCTCGCTCTCGCTGCGCTCCAGGAGCTTGGCCTTCGCCTCCTCCAGCGAGGTGTAGCTCTCCGCCGGGCCGGACGGGCGGGCGAGCACCCGCCGGGCCGCCTCGGTCGGCTCGGTGATCATGTGCACCTTGAGCGCGTCGGTGAAGAAGTGCCAGGCCAGCCGGGAGTCCATCACCAGGCTCTCGCCGGAGGCGGCGATGTCCCGCTGGAGCTGGTCGACGAAGCCGTCGACGGCCTGGTCCAGCTCGGCGTGCAGGTTGAGCTGGAGGGCGGTCATCTGCCGGTCCTGGGCCATCTGGCGGTAGAGGTCGCCGACGCTGACCCGGCGCAGCCCCAGCCGCTTGGCGATCTCGACGGAAACGGTGCTCTTGCCGCTGCCGAGGTCACCGTTGAAGACGATCGACTGACGAACGGTCACGACTGGTCCACCCCTGATCACCGGCTGATTGACATCATCGAATCCGCGTCGGCTCGACGCACTCCCGCTTCGCCGCGCCGCGCCCGGGAGCCGTCGTGCGCCTGGGCATGACGGGCGATGCTATCACGCGTTGTCCACCCATTTGCCGGACGACGTGTCCGCCAAACCCCAGGTCACGACCGTACGCCATGCGCCGGGTGCTCCGCGTCACGGGCGGCGAACCGGGTCAGAACAGGCTGAGCGGGTCGATCTGGAGCCGGACCGGGTCGGCCGCCTTGCGGGCGCTGCGCTGCCCGGCGGCGGCGTGCAGCGCCCCGGCCAGGGCGGCGGCCCGGGCCCGGGGCACCCGGACCAGCATCCGTTCCCGCCCCTCGTCGGCCGGCACCGGGCCGAGCACCTCGGCGCCGTCGGGCAGCCGGGTGCCGGCCAGCAGGTCCGCCACCGCGTCGGCCAGCCCCGTGACGCTGGCCATCCGCACTGCCGGCGGGAAGCCCAGCTCGCGGCGCTCGGCCAGTTCCCGGGTGGCGAACCAGGCGGAGTCCCAGCGCAGCAGCGCCTGCACCGGTGCCAGGGCGCCGTCGGCGACCACCACCACGCGGCCGCCGGCCGGCCCGGGCCGGGCCAGCGCGGCGGCGGCCAGCCAGCGGCGCAGCGCCTCCTCCCCGGCCCGCAGGTCGGCCCGGGTGAGCAGGGCCCACGAGTCGAGCAGCAGCACCGCCCCGTAGCCGCCCTCGGCGACCGGCTCCGCGCCGGGGGTGGCGATCACCAGGCCGGCGCCGGCCGGCACCGTCGCCAGCACCTCCTCCCGCCCGGAGGTGCGCACCGGCACCCCCGGGAAGGCCCGGCCCAGCTCCTCGGCGGTCCGCCGGGCGCCGGTGACCGAGGCGCGCAGCCGCCGCCCGCCGCACTCCGGGCAGGCGTACGCGGCGGCGACCCGGCCGCACCAGCGGCAGGCGGGCACCCCCTCGGCGGACGGCAGGCCCAGCGGCCCGGCGCAGTGCGGGCAGCGGGCCGGGGCCCGGCAGTCGGCGCAGGCCACCGACGGCAGGTAGCCGCGGCGGGGCACCTGCACGAGCACCGGCAGGTCGGCGCGGAGCGCGTCCCGGGCGGTGGTCCAGGCCAGGCTGGGCAGCCGGGCGGAGGCGGCCCCCGGGTCCCGGGCCAGGTGCGGGTCGTCCCCGGTCGGCGCGATGGCCGGCATCCGGGCCCGTACGGTCGCCCGGTCGGCGACCACCTCGCGGGCCCAGCCGGTCTCCACCAGCAACTGGGCCTCGGCGGTGCGGGCGTAGCCGCCCACCAGCGCGGCGGCGCCGGCGAGCTGGGCCCGGGTGAGCAGCACCTCACGGGCGTGCGGATAGGGCGCCCGGGGCTCGGCGTGCAGGTCGTCGCCGTCGTCCCAGACGGCGACGAGGCCGAGCCGCTCGACCGGGGCGAACATGGCCGCCCGGGTGCCGATCACCACGGGCACGTCGCCGCGGCGGGCGGCCAGGAAGGCGCGGTAGCGGCGGGCCGGTCCGGCCGCCGCGGTGAGGCAGGCGTGCCGCCCGGGCCCGAGGAGGGCGGTCAGGGCGGCGTCCAGGCGGTCCAGGTCCCGGGCGTCGGCCACCACGACCACGGCGCCGCGGCCGCCGGCCACGGTGGCGGCCACGGCGTCGGCGTACCGGTCGGCCCAGTCCTCGCCGGGCAGCGCGGACCAGACGGCCCGGGGCGCCCGGCCGGCGGTGAGGGCGCGCAGCAGGGCCGGCCCGGCCGGGTAGTCCCGCCAGCCGCGCGGATCGACCGGCTCGGCAGCGTGCCCGGCGGCGGTCGGCGGGGCGTCGTCGGCGCCGGCCGCGTCGGTCGCGGTGACGTCCTTCTCGACCCGGGCGTGCCGGGGCGGGACGGCGAGCCGCAGCACGTCGGCGAGGCTGCCGGCGTAGCGGTCGGCGACCGCGCGGGCCAGCTCGGCCACCTCCGGCGCCAGCACCGGCACCGGGGAGACCACCTTCTCCAGGTACGCCAGCCGGGGATGCGCGGACTCCGCGACGCGCTCCAGCAGCCAGCCGTCCACGAGCTGCCCGGCGAAGCGGACCTTCACCCGCACCCCGGGCCGGGCGTCCGCGTCCAGGGTGTCGGGGACGAGGTAGTCGAAGGGGCGGTCGAGGTGCGGCAGGGGCACGTCCACGCAGACGCGAGCGACCGGCGACCCCTCGGCGGGTCGCCGGTCGCCGCGCCTGGTGGCGGTCAGGCTCCCGCGGCCGACTTGAGGTCGGCGGCCCGGTCGGTGCTCTCCCAGGTCAGGTCCGGCAGCTCCCGGCCGAAGTGGCCGTAGGCGGCGGTCTGCTGGTAGATCGGGCGGAGCAGGTTGAGGTCGCGGATGATCGCGGCCGGGCGCAGGTCGAAGACCTCGGCGACGGCCTTCTCGATCGAGGCGACCGGCACGGTCTCGGTGCCGAACGTCTCGATGAACAGGCTCACCGGGTGGGCCTTGCCGATCGCGTACGCGACCTGCGCCTCGCAGCGCTCGGCCAGGCCGGCGGCGACCACGTTCTTGGCCACCCAGCGCATCGCGTACGCGGCGGAGCGGTCCACCTTCGACGGGTCCTTGCCGGAGAACGCGCCGCCACCGTGCCGGGCGTAGCCGCCGTAGGTGTCGACGATGATCTTCCGGCCGGTGAGGCCGGCGTCGCCCATCGGGCCGCCGATCTCGAAGCGCCCGGTCGGGTTGACCAGCAGCCGGTAGCCCTCGGTGTCGAGGCCGAGGCCCTCCAGCTCGGGGGTGATGACGTGGTCGCGGACGTCCGGGGTGAGCAGCGACTCGAGCGAGATGTCGGCCGCGTGCTGGCTGGAGACCACGACCGTGTCGAGCCGGACCGGCCGAAGCCCGTCGTACTCGATGGTCACCTGGGTCTTGCCGTCCGGCCGCAGGTAGGGGATGGTGCCGTCCTTGCGCACCTGGGCGAGCCGGCGGGCCAGCCGGTGGGCGAGCGCGATCGGCAGCGGCATCAGCTCGGGCGTCTCGGAGCAGGCGAAGCCGAACATCATGCCCTGGTCGCCGGCGCCCTGCGCGTCCAGCGCGCTCTCCGACGAGCCGGTACGCAGCTCGAACGCGTTGTCCACGCCCTGCGCGATGTCCGCCGACTGGGCGCCGATGGAGACGCTGACGCCGCAGGAGGCGCCGTCGAAGCCCTTCTTCGACGAGTCGTAGCCGATCGACAGGATGGTGTCCCGCACGATGGTCGGGATGTCGGCGTACGCCTTCGTGGTCACCTCGCCGGCCACGTGCACCTGGCCGGTGGTGATCAGGGTCTCGACCGCGACCCGGCTGTGCGGGTCCTGGGCGAGCAGTGCGTCGAGAATGCCGTCACTGATCTGGTCGGCGATCTTGTCCGGGTGGCCTTCCGTGACCGATTCGGACGTGAAGAGACGTGTCACGGCACTCCTAAGCATGTGAAGACTTTTAAAGGTCGCTCGGCGGCAGTTTAGTCACCGTGCTCCCAGGGTGACCCGGGGAACCGACTGTGACCAACCGTCAGGACGGCTCCCGCAACCGGGCGACCACGAGGTCCCAGACGGCGTCGGCCAGGTCCTCCTTGGGCTGCTCGGGCATCCGGTGCACCGACCCGTCCGCCCCGATCACCGTGGCGGCGTTGGTCTCGGCCCCGAAGACCTTGTCCACGCCCACCTCGTTGATCACGATGAGGTCGGCGCGCTTGCGGGCGAGCTTGGCCCGGCCGTTGGCCTCGGCGTCGCCGGTCTCCGCGGCGAAGACCACCAGCACCTGCTCCGGCCGCCGGCGCCGGCCCAGCTCGGCCGCGATGTCCGGGTTGGTGACCAGCTCGATGGTGGGCGCGCTGCCGTCGTCCGACTTCTTGATCTTACCGGGCGCGTAGGTCGCCGGGCGGAAATCGGCGGGCGCGGCGGCCATCACCACGGCGTCCGCGCCGGCGGCCGCCTCCAGGGTCGCCTTGCGCAGCTCCTCGGTGCTGCCCACCCGCACCACGTCCGCGCCGGCCGGGTCGGCGAGCGCGACGTTGGCCGAGACCAGGGTGACCCGGGCGCCCCGGGCCACGGCGGCGCGGGCGAAGGCGTAGCCCTGCTTGCCGGAGGAGCGGTTGCCGAGGAAGCGGACCGGGTCGAGCGGCTCCCTGGTGCCGCCGGCGGTGACCACCACGTGACGGCCGACCAGGTCGGCCGGGGCGGCGCCGCCGCGGGCGAGGGCCCGCCGGGCGACCGCGAAGATCTCGGCCGGGTCGGGCAGCCGGCCCTTGCCGGTGTCCTTGCCGGTGAGCCGGCCGACCGCGGGCTCGATCACCACGACGCCGCGGGACCGCAGGGTGGCCACGTTGGCGACGGTGGCCGGGTGCTCCCACATCTCGGTGTGCATGGCCGGCGCCAGCACCACCGGGCAGCGCGCGGTCAGCAGGGTGTTGGTGAGCAGGTCGTCGGCGAGGCCGTGGGCGGCCTTGGCGAGCAGGTCGGCGGTGGTGGGCACCACCACGACCAGGTCGGCGTGCTGCCCGAGGCGGACGTGCGGCACCTCGTGCACGTCGGACCAGACGTCGTCGGCGACCGGCTGGCCGGAGAGCGCGGCCCAGGTCGGCGCCCCGACGAAGCGGAGCGCCGACGCGGTCGGCACGACCCGGACCCGGTGGCCGGACTCGGTGAAGAGCCGGAGCAGCTCACACGCCTTGTAGGCGGCGATGCCGCCACCGACCCCGAGGACGATCTCGGCGGCCATCGGCGCGGGCGGGGCTTACGGCTGGTCGGTCGGCTCGGCGGTGAGCAGACCCGCGTTGATCTCGCGCATGGCGATGGAGAGCGGCTTCTCCTGGGGGGTGGTCTCCACCAGCGGGCCGACGTACTCCAGCAGGCCCTCGCCGAGCTGGCTGTAGTAGGCGTTGACCTGGCGCGCGCGCTTGGCGGCGAAGATGACCAGCGCATACTTCGAGGTGGTCTTCTCGAGGAGCTCGTCGATCGGCGGGTTGGTGATGCCCTCGGGGTTGGCGATGGATCCCACGAAATAACCTCTGCGTCTTTGTGCACCGCCCGGAGGCGGTGGCCTCTCAACCGCTCGGGCGCGGTCGGGCCGGAGCCAGGAAGGAAGAACCGAGCAAGCCTACCAGCTCCTCGGCCGCGCGCTCGGTCCGGTCGTGCAGCACGGCGTGTGCGAAGGCGGCCGCGACGGCCGGGTCCGGCCCGTAGCCGGGCGGGGTGAGCAGCACCAGCCGCGCGTCCGGCGCCACGGCCCGGACGGCGAGCGCGCCCGGCAGGTCGAGCGGGAGCAGCACCGGCCGCCCCTCGGCGAGCCGGGCCCGCACGCCCGCGCGCGGCACCCCGCGCCGGTACGGCCCGATCCGGCTCCATTCCAGCAGCTCGTCGTCCGCGACCATGCGGTCGAAGCCGGTCGGGTCGAGGAAGAGCCGGTCGACGCCGTCCACCTCGCCGGGGCAGGCCGGCCGGGTGGTCGCGGCGACCGGCACCCACACGGACGGAAAGCGCGCCCGGACCAGCTCGACGACACTCCCCCCGCCGGCCCCCGAAGGTCCGGCCAGGACAGTGAGCCGAGCCGCCGGGCGCGCCTCGTCATCCATGCTCACCGCTTGTTTCTACACGGTGGGCCGTTCAGTTGGCGGCGAACTCTCCAAGCAGCGCCTTGCGCTGCTGCTCGCCCAGGCCACGCAGCCGGCGGCTGTCGGCGATCTTGAGCTTCTCCATGATCTGGGTGGCTCGGATCTTGCCGATGCCCGGCATCGCCTGGAGCACGGCCGAAACCTTCAGCTTGCCCACGACGTCGTCGGACTCGGCCCGCTCGAGGACGGTGGCGAGGGTGGTCTTGCCCTGCTTGAGCTGCTCCTTCAGCTCAGCACGGGCCTTGCGGATCTCCGCGGCCTTCTCCAGCGCGGCAGCGCGCTGCTCGGGGGTCAGTGACGGGAGCGGCACCAGTTCTCCTCAGGTCCCTAGTACGACGGGCGGGGCGCACCGCCGCATCTGTGAAACGTGGTGTCGCTGGCAACCAAAGGGGTCCGTGGTTCCCAGCGCGGGGAAAACTAGCGGTCAACGGAGTTTTCGGCAACGTGGACGCGCGAAGATCAACGGAAAGTGACCGAGCCGTCAGTCAGTCATGCGGTGGCCAGGGCGGCCCGGCACTCGGCCAGCACCCGGTCGGTGGCGGCCCGCAGGGCGGCCTGGTCGGGCCCCGCGCCCAGCACCTCGCGGGAGTACGACGGCAGCACCGAGGGCAGGCTGGAGCCGAAGACGGTACGCAGGTCGGCGGCCGTCGCGCCCTGCGCGCCGAGCCCCGGGGCGAGCAGCGGACCGTTCACCGCGGCGAGGTCGTGACCCGTGTCACCGATCGTCGCGCCGACCACCAGGCCGAAGCTGCCGAGAGGCTCGGCACCCCGGTTGAGCTGGGAAATCTCGTCGATGACAGTCTGCGCCACGGTGCGCCCGTCGGCCCCCACGGCGCGCTGCACGGCGGCTCCCTCGGGGTTCGAGGTGAGCGCCAGGACGAAGACGCCGCCGCCGTGCGCGGCCGCCAGCTCGAACATCGGCGCGAGCGAGCCCACCCCCAGGTAGGGGCTCGCGGTGACGGCGTCGACATACAGCGAGCTGGATGGATCGAGGTACGCCGAGGCGTACGCGCTGACCGTCGAGCCGATGTCGCCGCGCTTGACGTCGAGGAGAACGAGCGAGCCCGAATTTCGCAACTGTCGGATAGTTGACTCAAGAATTCCGACACCACGCGCGCCGAAGCGCTCGAAGAACGCCGACTGGGGCTTGACGACGGCCACCTGGTCGCCGATGGCCTCCACCACGATCCGGCAGAACCGGTCGAGGCCCTCGACGTCGTCAGGCAGCCCCCAGCGGGTCAGCAGCCCGGGGTGCGGGTCGATCCCCACGCAGAGCGGTCCCCGCTCGGTCACGGCCCGGTGCAGGCGGGCGCCGAAGGTCTCCATCGCGTCTCTCCCTCTCCTGGCGCGGCGTCGGGCCGCGTCGTCTCCGGCGACGGCGTCCCGCCGCCGGTCGTTCCGTCCGCCGGCCGGCCCGGGCGGCCGTCCGGCGGGGGGCGGCCTCAGCCGGCCTTGACCGCCGCGGCCACACCGGCCGCGATCCGCGCCACGTCCGCGTCGTCGCAGACGTACGGCGGCATGGTGTACACGAGGTCCCGGAACGGGCGCAGCCAGACGCCCTGGGCCACCGCGGCGGCGGTCGCCCGGGGCAGGTCCACCTCGTGGTCGAGCTGCACCACGCCGATCGCGCCGAGCACCCGCACGTCGGTCACCCCGGGTGCGTCGCGCAGCGGCGCCAGGCCGGCCCGCAGCCCCTCGGCGATGCCCGCCACCCGGCCGGCCCAGTCCCCGGCCCGCAGCAGGCCCAGGGAGGCGTTGGCGACCGCGCAGGCGAGCGGGTTGCCCATGAAGGTCGGGCCGTGCGCCAGCACCCCGCCGGCGGAGATGGCCCGGGCCACCTCGGGGGTGCAGAGCGCCGCGGCCAGGGTGAGGTACCCGCCGGTGAGCGCCTTGCCGACGCAGAGCACGTCCGGGGTGACCCCGGCGTGCTCGGCGGCGAACATGGCGCCGGTGCGGCCGAAGCCGGTGGCGATCTCGTCGAAGATCAGCAGGATCCCGTGCGCCCGGGTCACCTCGCGCAGCACCCGCAGGTAGTGCGGGTGGTGGAAGCGCATCCCGCCGGCGCCCTGCACCACCGGCTCCACGATCACCGCGGCCAGCTCGCCGGCGTGCCGCTCCACCGCGTCCACCAGCGCCGCCTCGTACGCCGGGTCGGGCGGGGCGTCGAAGCCGGCCGGCGGCACCGGGGCGAACACCTGCCGGGGCAGCACGTCGCCCCAGAGGTGGTGCATGCCGCCCTCCGGGTCGCAGACGCTCATGGGGTGGAACGTGTCGCCGTGGTAGCCGCCCCGCCAGGTGCCCAGCCGGCGGCGTTCCGGCCGCCCCAGGGCCCGCTGGTACTGCAGGCACATCTTCACCGCCACCTCGACGCTGACCGAGCCGGAGTCGGCCAGGAAGACGTGCTCCAGCCCGTCCGGGGCCAGCTCCACGAGGGTCCGCGCCAGGCGCACCGCGGGCTCGTGGGTGAGCCCGCCGAACATCACGTGGCTCATCCGGCCGAGCTGGTCGGTGACCGCGGCGTCCAGCACCGGGTGCCGGTAGCCGTGGATCGCCGCCCACCAGGACGACATCCCGTCGACCAGTTCCCGGCCGTCGGCCAGCCGGAGCCGGACGCCCTCGGCGCTGTCCACCACGTACGGCGGGCTGGCCGGCGGCAGGGCCGCGTACGGGTGCCAGACGTGCCGGCGGTCGGCGGCGAGGATCTCCTCGGGCGTCACGATCTCTCCTTCGTGGTGTCCTTCCCGGTCCGGCGCGGGTCAGCGTCGGGCGGCCACCCGGGCCACCGACCGGACCAGGGCCGGGCCCCGGTAGATGAAACCGGTGTAGAGCTGCACCAGGCTCGCGCCGGCGTCGAACATCCGGGCCGCGTCGTCCGGGTCGAGGATGCCGCCGACACCGATCACCGGCAGCCGACCGCCGGTCTCCCGGTGCACGAAGGCGACCACCTCGCGGGCCCGCGCGCCCAGCGGGCGGCCCGAGAGGCCGCCGGTCTCCGCGCCCCGCGCCCGGTCGGCCGGGGCGAGCCCGTCGCGGGCCAGGGTGGTGTTGGTGGCGATCACCCCGGCCGCCCCACGGGCGAGGCAGACCTCCAGCAGCTCGGCGACGGCCGGCTCGGTCAGGTCGGGGGCGATCTTCACGAGCACCGGCTTCTCCCCCACCAGCGCCGCGAGCAGCGCGTCCAGGTGGGAACGGTCCTGAAGGGACCGCAGCCCGGGGGTGTTCGGTGAGGACACGTTGACCGCGAAGTAGTCCCCGTGCCCCTTCAGGGCGCGGTAGGAGGCCAGGTAGTCCTCGACGGCCTCGCCCAGCGGGGTCACCTTGGACTTGCCGAGCGAGATGCCCAGCGGCACGCCGAGCGGGCGCGGCAGCGCCGCCAGCCGGGCCGCCAGGGCCTCGGCGCCGGCGTTGTTGAAGCCCATCCGGTTGACCACGGCCTCGCTGTCGCGCAGCCGGAACAGCCGGGGCCGGGGGTTGCCCGGCTGGGCGTGCGCGGTCACGGTGCCGACCTCGACGAAGCCGAAGCCCAGCGCCGGCCAGGCCGGCAGCGCCACCCCGTTCTTGTCCATCCCGGCCGCCAGCCCGACCGGATTCGGAAAGTCCACCCCGAACACCGTCCGCGGCGCCCCACGGAAGTACCGCGCCCGCAACGCCCCGAGCACCGCCGCCCGCCGCGACACCGAGGCGAGCCGCTCCAGCGTCCACTCGTGCGCCGCCTCCGCGTCCCCACCGCCAATGCGGAACAACCGAGGCCGAACAACCCTCTCGAAGATCACCGCGCACCACCCCCCGCCGCGGTGATCATGAGGTTGACGGCGAAGTCGATCTCCTCGACTGCCGCCAACCTCATGATCGACGAGGTTGTCGCGGGGGTCACTCGCCGGCCCGGAGGGCGGCGTGGAGCTCCTGGAGGGGGCGGACGCGCATGTCGCCGCGAATGCGGGCCTCGATGCCCATTACCGCCGCTGCGGCGCCGGGCACCGTGGTGATGCAGGGGATGTCCGCCGTCACGGCGGCGCTGCGGATCTCGTAGCCGTCCGAGCGGGCGCTGGCGCCGGAGCCCTGCGGGGTGTTCACCACCAGGGCCACGTCGCCGCCGAGGATCAGCGAGACCGCGTCCTCGCCCTCGCCCGACTCGTAGTGCTTGCGGATCTGCTCGCAGGCGATGCCGTGCCGGCGCAGCACCTCGGCCGTGCCGGTGGTGGCCACGATCTCGAAGCCCAGGTCGGCGAGGCGCTTGATCGGGAAGATCATGCCGCGCTTGTCCCGGTTGGCCACCGAGACGAAGATCTTCCCGGCGGTCGGCAGCGACCCGTACGCGGCGGACTGCGACTTGGCGAAGGCGTGCCCGAAGTTGGTGTCGATGCCCATCACCTCGCCCGTGGACTTCATCTCCGGGCCGAGCAGCACGTCGATGCCCTTGCCGGACGGGGTGCGGAACCGCTTGAACGGCAGCACCGCCTCCTTGACCGCGATCGGGGCGTCGGCGGGCATCGTCCCGCCGTCCCCGGTGGGCGGCAGCATCCCCTCGACGCGCAGCTCGGCGATGGTGGCGCCGAGCGCGATCCGGGCCGCCGCCTTGGCCAGCGGCACGGCGGTGGCCTTGGACACGAACGGCACCGTCCGGGAGGCACGCGGGTTGGCCTCCAGCACGTACAGCATGTCGCCCTGGAGCGCGTACTGGACGTTGAGCAGGCCCTTCACCCCGACCCCGCGGGCGATCTCCTCGGTGTAGCGGCGCACCTGGGCCAGGTGCGAACCGGCCAGGGTGATCGGCGGCAGGGCGCAGGAGGAGTCGCCGGAGTGGATGCCGGCCTCCTCGATGTGCTCCATGACGCCGCCCAGGTAGACCGCGCCGTCGGCGTCGACCAGGGCGTCCACGTCGATCTCGATGGCGTCGTCGAGGAAGCGGTCCACCAGCACCGGGTGGTCCGGCGAGATGTCGGTGGCCCGGCCGATGTAGTCGCGCAGGGTGGCGTCGTCGTAGACGATCTCCATGCCCCGCCCGCCGAGCACGTACGACGGGCGGACCAGCACCGGGTAGCCGATCTCGTCGGCGATCCCCTTGGCCTCGTCGTACGAGGTGGCCATGCCGTGCGCCGGGGCGCGCAGCCCGGCCCGGGACAGCACCGCGCCGAACGCGCCGCGCTCCTCGGCCAGATGGATCGACTCCGGGGAGGTGCCGACGATCGGCACGCCGGCGTTCTTGAGCCGCTGGGCCAGACCGAGCGGGGTCTGCCCGCCGAGCTGCACGATCACCCCGACCACGCCGGGGCCGCCGGCCGCCCGGCCGGAGGAGTCCTCGGCGTGCCAGACCTCCAGCACGTCCTCGAAGGTGAGCGGCTCGAAGTAGAGCCGGTCGGCGGTGTCGTAGTCGGTGGAGACGGTCTCCGGGTTGCAGTTGACCATGACGGTCTCGTAGCCGACCTCCCGGAGCGCCATGACGGCGTGCACGCAGGAGTAGTCGAACTCGATGCCCTGCCCGATCCGGTTCGGCCCGGAGCCCAGGATGAGCACCTTGGGCCGGTCCGAGGGCCCGACCTCGGTCTCCTGGTCGTAGGTCGAGTAGTGGTACGGCGTGGTCGCCGCGAACTCGGCCGCGCAGGTGTCGACGGTCTTGTAGACCGGGCGGACCCCGAGCCGGTGGCGCAGGGTGCGGACGCCGTCCTCGGCGGCCAGCTCCGGGCGGAGCGCGGCGAGCTGCCGGTCGGAGAGGCCGGCCCGCTTGGCCCGGCGCAGCAGGCCGGTGTCGAGCACCGGGGCGTCGACGATCTCGGCGCGCAGCTCCACGAGCGCGGCGATCTGGTCCAGGAACCAGGGGTCCATCCCGCCGGACGCCTCGGCCACCTCGGCGATCGAGGCGCCCAGCCGCAGCGCCCGCTCGACCGTGTAGATCCGGCCGTCGTGCGGCATGCGCAGGGCGGCGAGGGTGTTCTCCTTCGTGGCGCCCGCCGGGTCGGGCCGGGTCCAGAATCCGCCGCGCTTGGTCTCCATGGAGCGCATGGCCTTGTTCAGCGCCTCGGTGAAGTTGCGCCCGAGGCTCATCGCCTCGCCGACCGACTTCATGGTGGTGGTCAGCTCCGGGTCCGCGCCGGGGAACTTCTCGAACGCGAACCGGGGGATCTTCACCACCACGTAGTCCAGGGTCGGCTCGAACGCCGCCGGGGTCTTCAGGGTGATGTCGTTGGGGATCTCGTCGAGGGTGTAGCCGATGGCCAGCTTCGCGGCGATCTTGGCGATCGGGAAGCCGGTGGCCTTCGACGCCAGCGCCGAGGAGCGGGACACCCGCGGGTTCATCTCGATCACGACGATCCGGCCGTCGGCCGGGTTCACCGCGAACTGGATGTTGCAGCCGCCCGTGTCGACGCCGACCTCGCGGAGCACCGCGATGCCCAGGTCACGCAGGCGCTGGTACTCCCGGTCGGTCAGCGTCATGGCCGGCGCCACGGTGACGCTGTCGCCGGTGTGCACGCCCATCGGGTCGACGTTCTCGATCGAGCAGACCACCACCACGTTGTCGTGGCGGTCGCGCATGAGTTCGAGCTCGTACTCCTTCCAGCCGAGCACGCTCTCCTCGATGAGCACCTCGTGCACCGGGCTGGCGGCCAGGCCGGCGCCGGCGATCCGCACCAGGTCCTCGTCGGTGTGCGCCATGCCGGAGCCGAGCCCGCCCATGGTGAACGACGGCCGGATCACCACCGGCAGGCCCAGCTCGCCGACGGTCTCGCGCACCTCGTCCATCGAGTGGCAGACCCGGGAGCGGGGCACCAGCGACGACGGGTCGTCCAGGCCGAGGCGTACGCCGGCCTTGGCCACGATGTCCTTGAACAGCTGCCGGTCCTCGCCCCGGTTGATGGCGTCGATGTTGGCGCCGATCAGCTCGACCCCGTACTTCTCCAGGACGCCGGCCTCGTGGAGGGCGACCGCGGTGTTCAGCGCGGTCTGCCCGCCCAGGGTCGGCAGCAGCGCGTCGGGGCGCTCCTTGGCGATGACCAGCTCGACGAACTCCGGGGTGATCGGCTCGACGTAGGTGGCGTCGGCGAACTCCGGGTCGGTCATGATCGTCGCCGGGTTGGAGTTGACCAGGCTGACCCGGATCCCCTCGCTGCGCAGCACCCGGCAGGCCTGCGTGCCGGAGTAGTCGAACTCGCAGGCCTGGCCGATCACGATCGGGCCGGACCCGATCACCAGCACGTGCTTGAGGTCGGTCCGCTTAGGCATCCTTGCGCCCTTCACTCTGCTTCTGGTCGAGGCCGCGGCCCTCGATCAGCTCGGCGAAACGGTCGAAGAGGTAGTCCGCGTCGTGCGGGCCGGCCGCCGCCTCCGGGTGGTACTGGACGGTGAAGGCGGGCACGTCCTTGGCCCGCAGCCCCTCGACCACGTTGTCATTGAGGCAGACATGGGACACCTGGACGCCGCCGAACTCGGTCTCGATCACCTGGTCGGGGACGACCGCGCCGTGCGCCGCGCCCGGGACCTCCACGGCGAAGCCGTGGTTGTGGCTGGTCACCTCGACCTTGCCGGTGGCCCGGTCGAGCACCGGCTGGTTGATGCCGCGGTGGCCGTAGCCGAGCTTGTAGGTGCCGAAGCCGAGCGCCCGGCCGAGGATCTGGCTGCCGAAGCAGATGCCGAACAGCGGGATCCGCCGGCCCAGCACCTCCCGCGCCAGCGCGACCGGCCCCTCGGCGGTGGCCGGGTCGCCGGGCCCGGGCGAGAAGAAGACCGCGTCCGCGCCGGTGGCCAGCAGGTCCTCGATCGAGGAGCCGGCGGGCAGCACGTGGGTGGTCACGCCGCGGGCGGCGAGCCGGCGCGGCACGTTGCGCTTGATGCCCAGGTCCAGCGCCGCGACGGTGAACCGGTGCTCGCCCTGCGCCTGCACCACGTACGGCTCTGCGGTCGTCACCTCCGCGGAGAGGTCCGCGCCGACCATCTGCGGCGCGCTGCGGACCCGGTCAAGGAGGGCGGCCGGGTCGTCGTCGACGCTGGAGATGCCGACCCGCATGGCGCCGCGCTCGCGCAGGTGCCGGGTGAGCGCCCGGGTGTCCACGCCGCTGATGCCGACCACGCCCTCGGCGGCCAGCCGGTCCTCCAGGCCGCCGGTGGCCCGCCAGTTGGAGCCGATCCGGGCCGGGTCGCGCACCACGTAGCCGGCCACCCAGATCCGGCCGGACTCGTCGTCCTCGCCGTTGACGCCGGTGTTGCCGATGTGCGGCGCGGTCTGCACCACCACCTGGCGGTGGTAGGAGGGGTCGGTGAGGGTCTCCTGGTAGCCGGTCATGCCGGTGTTGAAGACCGCCTCACCGAAGGTCTCCCCGACGCTGCCGTACGCCTCGCCGTGGAACGTGCGCCCGTCCTCCAGGACGAGGATCGCTGAACGCCTGCGACTCACTTGACTGCCTTTCCGTCCAGGACCGTCGGCTCGCCGCGCAGGAAGGTCGCCACGATGCGACCCGGCAGCGTCATGCGGGCGTACGGGGTGTTGCGACTGCGACTGGCCAGGTCCGCCGGCTCGACGACGCGGCGGGCGGACGGGTCGACGAGGGTCAGGTTGGCCGGCACGCCGGGGGCCGGGTCGAGGCCGTGGGAGTCCAGCCCGGCGATCCGGGCCGGGGCGCGGGACATCCGCTCGGCGATCAGGTCCCACTGCGGCCCGAGCACGTCCAGCGCGATGGAGAGCGCCGTCTCCAGGCCGAGCATGCCCGGCCGGGCGTACGCCCACTCGCACTCCTTGTCCTCCACGGCGTGCGGCGCATGGTCGGTGGCGACGATGTCGATCACGCCCTCGGCCAGGGCCGCGCGCAGCGCGGCGATGTCGGCGGCGGTGCGCAGCGGCGGGTTGACCTTGTAGACCGGGTCGTAGGTGGCCGCCTTCTCGTCGGTGAGCAGCAGGTGGTGCGGGGTCACCTCGGCGGTGACCTTCACGCCGCGCGCCTTGGCGTGCCGCAGCACCTCGACGCTGCCGGCCGTGGAGACGTGGCAGATGTGCAGCCGGCTGCCGACGTGCTCGGCCAGCAGCACGTCGCGGGCGATGATCGCCTCTTCGGCGACCGCCGGCCAGCCGGTCAGCCCGAGCCGGGTGGAGACCTCGCCCTCGTGCATCTGCGCGCCCTCGGTGAGCCGGGGCTCCTCGGCGTGCTGGGCGACCACCCCGTCGAACGCCTTGACGTACTCCAGGGCCCGGCGCATCAGCTTCGGGTCGGCGACGCAGTGCCCGTCGTCGGAGAAGATCCGCACCCGGGCCGCCGAGTCGGCCATCGCGCCCAGCTCGGCCAGGCGCTCGCCGGCCAGGCCGACGGTGACCGCGCCGATCGGCTGCACGTCGACCAGCCCGGCCTCCCGGCCGAGCCTCCAGACCTGCTCGACCACGCCGGCCGTGTCGGCCACCGGCGAGGTGTTCGCCATGGCGCAGACCGCCGTGTAGCCGCCGAGCGCCGCCGCCCGGGAGCCGGACTCGACGGTCTCGGCGTCCTCCCGGCCCGGCTCGCGCAGGTGGGTGTGCAGGTCGACCAGGCCGGGCAGGGCCACCAGGCCGGTGGCGTCGAGCACCGTGGCGTCCGGCGCGGTCAGCCCGGCGCCGGTCTCGGCCACGACGCCGTCGCGGATCAGCAGGTCGGTCGGCGCGCCGCCGACCACACTCACGTTCCTGATCAGGTACGCGGTCACCGGTTGTTCCCTCCGAGCAGCAGGTAGAGGACGGCCATCCGCACGGAGACCCCGTTGGCGACCTGTTCGACGATGGTGGAGCGGGGCGAGTCGGCCACCTCGGGCGTGATCTCCATCCCCCGGTTCATCGGGCCGGGGTGCATGACGATCGCGTGCCCGGGCAGCCGGCGCATCCGCGGCCCGTCCAGCCCGTAGCGGCGGGCGTACTCGCGGGCCGAGGGGAAGTAGGAGTCGTTCATCCGCTCCCGCTGCACCCGCAGCATCATCACCACGTCCACACCGGGAAGAACGGCGTCGAGGTCGTAGGAGACGTCGGTGCCGGGGGCGAGGGCCTGCGGGATGTCGACCGGGATGAGAGTGGGCGGGCCGACCAGGGTGACCTTCGCGCCGAGGGTCGAGAGCAGCAGCACGTTGGAGCGGGCCACCCGGGAGTGCAGCACGTCGCCGACGATCGCCACGTGCAGGCCGTCGAGGCGGCCCAGCCGGGAGCGCATCGTGTAGGCGTCGAGCAGCGCCTGGGTGGGGTGCTCGTGGGTGCCGTCGCCGGCGTTGACCACCGAGCCGTCCACCCAGTTGGCCAGCCGGTGCGGAGCGCCGGAGGCGGGGTGCCGGACGACCACCGCGTCGGCCCCCATGGCCTGGAGGGTGAGCGCGGTGTCCTTCAGGCTCTCCCCCTTGGCCACGCTGGAGCCCTTGGCGGAGAAGTTGATCACGTCGGCGCTGAGCCGCTTGGCGGCCGCCTCGAACGAGATCCGGGTCCGGGTGGAGTCCTCGTAGAAGAGGTTCACCACGGTGCGGCCGCGCAGCGCGGGCAGCTTCTTGACCTCGCGGCCGGCCACGGTGGCCATCTCAGCCGTGGTGTCCAGGATCTGGGTGGCGGTGGCTGCGTCCAGGTCGGCACCGGAGAGCAGGTGGCGGATCAACTGAGCCTCCCGTCGTTCGCGACTGCGGGGCTCCGCTTCGCTGCACTCCTCGCGCTCACAGCGAACCCCCGTGCAGCCGTACCTCGTCGGCGCCGTCGGTCTCGGCCAGGGTGACCTTGACGCTCTCGGCGAGCGCGGTCGGGATGTTCTTGCCGACGTAGTCGGCGCGGATCGGCAGCTGGCGGTGGCCCCGGTCGACCAGGACGGCGAGCTGCACCGAGGCGGGGCGGCCGACGTCGCTGAGCGCGTCCAGGGCGGCCCGCACGGTGCGGCCGGAGAAGAGCACGTCGTCGACGAGGATCACGCGCTTGCCGTCGATCCCGCCCGGGGGCAGCTCGGTGGGGCCGACCGCGCGGGTGGCGTGCCGGCGCAGGTCGTCGCGGTAGAGCGTGATGTCGAGCACGCCGACCGGGACGGTCACGTCCTCGAAGGTGCTGATCCGGGCGGCGAGGCGACGGGCGAGCGGGACACCGCGGGTGGGGATGCCGAGCAGCACGGTGTCGGCGGCGCCCTGGGTCTTCTCCAGGATCTGGTGGGCGATGCGGTCGACCACCCGCGACACGTCGGCGGCGGCGAGGATCACCTTCACCGAGGGTTGTCGCGGCGGCGACGGGTGGGCAGCCGGTGGGTAGGCCACGGCGGACCTCCTTCCCCGCCTCACGGGACGGGTCGTTAAAGGACGTCTGGTTGACCGGGCGGGCCGCGGAGGGCCCGGACCGGGGCTTCACGCCACGTTACCAGCGGTCACCGGCCCGACCACCGCCGGTCCTGACCCCTCAATCAGGCGGAGAAATGCGGACAAGCCGTACCAGCGCTCCGGACCGGGCCCTCTCGAACACTTGACCGCGTGTCGCAATCCCCGTACCGTCACGCTCCGTAGCGATAGCTGGGAGAACCCCGAGCAGCACTGGGAGTGTCCGAATGCCCTCTGAATACGCCAAGTCGCTGGGCGCCCGCCTGCGCTCCATCCGCCAGCAGCAGGGCCTGTCCCTGCAGGGGGTGGAGGAGAAGTCGAACGGGCGGTGGAAGGCCGTGGTGGTCGGCTCGTACGAGCGCGGCGACCGGGCCGTCACCGTGTCCCGCCTGGCGGAGCTGGCCGACTTCTACCGCGTTCCCGTCTCGGAGCTGCTGCCCGACGGCAGCGGGGTGCGCCACGAGCCCACCAGCAAGATCGTTCTGGACCTGGAGCGACTCTACGACGAGGCCTCCGAGGACCTCGCCTACGTCGCCCGGTACGCCCGCGCCATCCAGCAGCAGCGCGGCGACTACAACGGCCGGGTGCTCTCCATCCGCGCCGACGACCTGCGCGCCCTCGCGATCGTCTACGACGCCTCGCCGTCGGGCCTGATCGAGCGGCTCACCGAGCACGGTGTGCTGGTCGCCGACCCGCGGGCGTTCTTCGCGTCCTGACCCACGCGACACGAAGGGCCCGCGCCGTTCGGCGCGGGCCCTTCGTCGTGTGCGGGGTGGTTCAGCGGGTGGCGTACTCGGCGATCCGGCCGAGGATGCCGTTGAGGAAGCGCGGCGAGTCGTCGGTCGACATCTGCCGGGCCAGCTCGACGGCCTCGCTGATCGCCACCGCGTCGTCGATCTCGTCGACGTAGAGCAACTCGTAGACCGCGATCCGGGCCAGGTTGCGGTCGACCGCCGGCATCCGGTCCAGCGTCCAGCCCTCGGCGTAGCTGGCGATCACCTCGTCGATCCGGTCCAGGTGCGCCGCGACGCCCTCGACAAGGCCGACCGCGTAGCCCACGTGCTCCGGCCGGGGCTTCTCGATCCGCTCCAGGTAGCCGGCGAGCACCTCGGCCGGCGGTCGGTCCCGCAGGTCGGCCTCGAAGAGCACGTCCAGCGCCCGCTTGCGCGCCTTGCGGCGCGCCGGCATCTGCTGCTTGGGACCCTCGGCCATCAGGCTCGGCCGAGGTAACGGCCGTCGCGGGTGTCGACCTTGATCTTCTCGCCGGTGGTGATGAAGAGCGGCACCTGCACGGTCGCGCCGGTCTCGACGGTGGCCGGCTTGTTGCCGCCGGTCGACCGGTCGCCCTGCAGGCCCGGCTCGGTGTAGGTGATCTCGAGCACCACCGAGGTCGGCAGCTCGATGTAGAGCGGCACGCTCTCGTGGGTGGCGACGGTGGCCTCGGCCTCGGGGAGGAGGTAGTTGGCCGCCTCGCCGACGGTGCCGCCGGGGACGGTGATCTGGTCGAACGTCTCCAGGTCCATGAAGACGTAGTCCTCGCCGTCGGCGTAGAGGTACTGCATGGTGCGCTTGTCGACGGTGGCGGTCTCGACCTTGGTGCCCGCGTTGAAGGTCTTGTCGACCACCTTGCCGGACAGCACGTTCTTCAGCGTGGTACGCACGAACGCACCGCCCTTACCGGGCTTGACGTGCTGGAACTCGACGACAGCCCACAGCTCGCCGTCGAGGTTGAGTACCAGGCCGTTCTTGAGGTCGTTGGTGGAGGCCATTTCCTGCCTTGATCTTCAATTGGCGGACAGACTTACGAAGTCTACTAGCTGTGTCGAACCGGGGCCGCCGTGCTGAGCGCCGACCCCGGCGCACCGACCCCGTTCACCCGTCCCGGACGTGCCGAACATCACTCAATGCAGCCGACCCGATCACCCCGACCCCACCCCACCGCCGCCTTTGCTCTGCAGCCACCCACGCAGCGGTGACTCTCCGCGATCGGCGTCCGCCCCGGTGCCGGCGGGCGAATTCACATCTCCCCAGGTCAGTGGGGCGCTGCGTGGAGGGCTGCAGAGCAAAGCGGGAACACGACATCCGGCGGGGTCGGCAGCTGCATCACCCTGCGTGACGCGGGTGACAAAGGCACCGAGAGCCACCACCGCAGGCGGCGAGATCC
This sequence comes from Micromonospora sp. NPDC004540, assembly GCF_040610095.1. Taxonomy (NCBI): domain Bacteria; kingdom Bacillati; phylum Actinomycetota; class Actinomycetes; order Micromonosporales; family Micromonosporaceae; genus Micromonospora; species Micromonospora sp. NPDC004540. Next base: position 10,464 of record NZ_JBEXLR010000049.1, on the reverse strand, counting down.
GGGCCGGCTCGTCAGGCGTCGCCGGCGGCGAGGCGGCCGGCCAGGTGGTGCAGGGCCAGGCGGTAGCCGTCCACGCCCAGCCCGCAGATCACCCCGGTGGCCACCGCGGAGACCACCGAGTGGTGCCGGAACTCCTCCCGGGCGTGGATGTTGGAGATGTGCACCTCGACCAGCGGGCCACGGAGCATGGCACAGGCGTCCCGGACCGCGATCGAGTAGTGCGACCAGGCGGCCGGGTTGAGCACCACGGCGGCACCCTCGTCGGCCGCCGCGTGCAGCCAGCCCAGCAGCTCGTGCTCGGCGTCGGTCTGCCGGACCACCACGTCCAGCCCCAGCTCGCGGCCGGTCTCCTCGCAACTGGTCACCAGGTCGGCGTAGCTGGTCACCCCGTAGACGTCGACCTGACGGGTGCCGAGCCGGCCCAGGTTCGGCCCGTTGAGCACGTACACCCTCATGAGCTGATCTCCTCGTAGGCCCGCGCCAGCAGCTCGTCCGGCGGCGCCTCCAGGATCGCCGGGCGGGCCAGGCCGTCCAGCACCACGAAGCGCAGCCGGCTGCCCCGGGCCTTCTTGTCCACCCGCATGGCGGCCAGCAGCTCCGGCCAGGCGTCGGCCCGGTAGCCGGTGGGCAGGCCGAGCGCCGCCACCACGGCCCGGTGCCGCTCGGCGGTGGCCGCGTCCAGCCGCCCGGCGAGCCGGGCCAGGGTGGCCGCGTAGACCAGGCCCACCGCCACGGCGTGGCCGTGCCGCCAGCGGTAGCCCTCCACCTTCTCGATCGCGTGCGCCAGCGTGTGCCCGTAGTTGAGCACCTCGCGCACCCCGGACTCGCGCAGGTCGCCGGAGACCACGTCCGCCTTGACCCGCACCGCCCGCTCGATCAGCTCACGGGTCACCGGCCCGGTCGGGTCCAGCGCGGCGGCCGGGTCCCGCTCCACCAGGTCGAGGATCACCGGGTCGGCGATGAACCCGCACTTGACCACCTCGGCCATCCCGGCGGCCAGGTCGGCCCGGGGCAGGCTGTCCAGCGTCGCCAGGTCGCAGATCACCCCGGCCGGCGGGTGGAAGGCGCCCACCAGGTTCTTGCCGGCCGCGGTGTTGATCCCGGTCTTGCCACCCACGGCGGCATCGACCATGCCGAGCAGGGAGGTCGCCACCGGCACCCAGCGCACCCCGCGCAGCCAGCTGGCCGCGACGAACCCGGCCAGGTCGGTGACGGCGCCGCCGCCCACCCCGACCACCGCGTCGCTCCGGGTGAAGCCGGCCTCGCCGAGCCGGTCCCAGCAGGCCGCCGCCACGTCGACGTGCTTGCCCGCCTCGGCGTCCGGCACCTCGATGAGCAGCGGCGCCACGCCGGCCGCCCGCACCCGCTCGGCCAACTCCTCGGCCAGCCCCTTGAGCGGAGGCGCGTGCAGGAAGGCCACCCGTTCGGCGCCGGGCAGCAGCCGGAGCGGCGGGTCGAGCAGGTCGCGTCCCACCAGCACGTCGTACGGCCGCTCGCCGCCGACCGGGATCCGGGTCACCTCGTCCATCGCGGGCAGCCTAGTCGAGCGGGCGGCGCCGGGGCGGCGGGTGTCCACTCCGTGGCCGGAGCGGGCGCCCCGGCCGGCCGCGGTCAGGGCTTGAGCAGGGCGGCGACCTCGGTGGCGATCTCCTCCGGGGTGCGCCCGTCAGTCAGCACCGTCGCGGTGGCCACCTCGGCGTAGAGCGGGCGGCGCTGGTCCATCAGATGCTTGAGGGTGGCGCGCGGGTTCAGCGCCAGCAGCGGCCGGCCGGAGCCCAGGCCGACCCGCTTCACCGCGTCGGGCAGCTCCACCGACAGGTGCACCACGGTGTGCCCGATCAGCGCGGCGCGGTTCTCCTCGGCGAGGACCGCGCCGCCGCCGAGGGCGAGCACCCCCGCGTGCGAGGCCAGCGCCGCCGCCACGGCGGCCCGTTCGAGGGTACGGAAGTGCTCCTCCCCCTCGTCGACGAAGATCTCCGGGATCGGCTTGCCGGCGAGCTGCTCGATGTCGGTGTCGGTGTCCCGGAACTCGACGCCCAGCGCGTCGGCGAGCGCCTGCCCCACCGTGGTCTTGCCGGAGCCGGGCGCCCCCACCAGCACGCACACCGGCCGGGTGCTCACCTGATCACCAGCGCGTCGAGGTAGCCCGACAGGTTGCGACGCATCTCGGCGACCGAGTCGCCGCCGAACTTCTCCACCGCCGCCTCGGCCAGCACCAGCGCCACCATGGCCTCGGCCACCACGGCCGCCGCCGGCACCGCGCACACGTCGGAGCGCTGGTTGATCGCGGTGGCCGGCTCGCCGGTGAGCACGTCGACGGTGGACAGCGCCCGGTTCAGCGAGGAGATCGGCTTCATGGCCGCCTTCACCCGCAGCGGCTCACCGGTGGTGATGCCGCCCTCCAGCCCGCCGGCCCGGTCGGTCACCCGGCGCACGCCGGTGGCGGTGGGCAGGATCTCGTCGTGCGCCTCGGAGCCGCGGGAGCGCGCCTGCAGCCAGCCGTCACCGATCTCCACGCCCTTGATGGCCTGGATCGACATCAGCGCCGTGGCCAGCCGGGCGTCGAGCTTCCGGTCCCACTGCACGTGGCTGCCCAGGCCCGGCGGCACCGCGTACGCCAGCACCTCGACCACGCCGCCGAGCGTGTCGGCGGCCTTCTTGGCGGCGTCGACCTCGGCGACCATCCGGGCGCTGGCCTCCGGGTCGAGGCAGCGCAGCGGGTCGGCGTCGATCCGGGCGGCGTCCTCCGGGGTGGGGCGCAGGCCGGGCTTCACGGCGACCGGGCCCAGCTCCACCACGTGGGAGACGATCTCGACGCCGAGGGCCTGCCGCACCAGGGCCTTGGCGACCGTGCCCACGGCGACCCGGGCCGCGGTCTCCCGGGCGCTGGCGCGCTCCAGGATCGGCCGGGCGTCGGTGTGACCGTATTTCTGCATGCCGGCCAGGTCGGCGTGGCCGGGCCGGGGGCGGGTGAGCGGGGCGTTGCGGGCCTGCCCGGCCAGCTCGTCGGCGTCGACCGGGTCGGCGGCCATCACGGTGCGCCACTTCGGCCACTCCGAGTTGCCCACCCGGATCGCCACCGGGCTGCCGATCGTCACGCCGTGCCGGAGCCCGCCGATGATCTCGATCTCGTCCTGCTCGAAGGACATCCGGGCGCCCCGGCCGTAGCCGAGCCGACGCCGGGCCAGCTCGCCGGAGATCTCCGCGGTGGTCACCTCGATGCCGGCGGGCACCCCCTCCAGCAGCGCGACGAGGGCGGGTCCGTGCGATTCACCTGCAGTCAGCCAGCGCAACACAGCGGTCAGTCTGTCACGCCCGGTGTCCGCCGCGTCGCCCTGCCCGCCACGTCCCGCCCTGCGGACGCGCCCGTCCGGACGGCGGGCACGGCGCGACCCGGGGGCCTCCGGGTCAGGCCGCGGCGCGGGCCTCGGCCAGCGCGGCGGCCATCGCCTCCCGGGGCGCGGAGACGCCGGTGAACTGCTCGAACTGGCCGAGCGCCTGGGCCAGCAGCAGGTCCAGGCCGGAGACCACCCGGCAGCCGGCGGCGAGCGCCGCCGCGGCGAGCGGGGTGGGCCACGGGTCGTAGACCACGTCGAAGAAGACCGTCGCCGGCCGCCAGTCGAAGTTGTCGGCGAGCGGATCGGCCACGCCCTTCGGCACCGTGGAGACCACCAGGTCGGCCCGAGCGTGCGCCGGGTCGCCGTCCCACGGGGCGCCGGCCAGCGGGACGCCCACCGCCGCCGCCACCGGTCGCAGCTCGTCGACCGCCTCGGGCCGGCGGGCCACCACCGTCACCTCGGCCGCGCCGATCCGGGCCGCCGCCGCGACGGCAGCCCGGGCGGTGCCGCCCGCGCCGAGCACGGTGACCGTGGCCCCCGCCGCGCAGCCGGCGGCCGTGAGCACGTCGACCATCCCGGCCACGTCGGTGTTGTCGGCGTACCAGGTGCCGTCCGGCCGGCGTACCAGGGTGTTGGCGGCGCCGACCGCGGCGGCGACCGGCGAGACCTCGTCGGCCAGCGCGAGCGCCGCCTCCTTGCCCGGCATGGTGACCGACAGGCCGGCCCACTCCGGGCCCAGGCCCGCCACCAGCCCGGCCAACTCGTCGGCCGCGCAGTCGACCCGGGTGTACGACCACCCGGTCAGCCCGGCCGCCGCGTAGCCGGCCTCGTGGATCACCGGGGAGAGCGAGTGGGCGATCGGCCGGCCGACCACGGCGGCCTTCATCAGGTGCAGTTCTCCCCGGTGAGCACCTTGTTGTCGCACATCTGCTTCTGCAGCTTCCGGAAGTCGGCGTCGTTCGAGCCGTAGCCCATGGTGCCCTTCTGGTCGACCGTCATGAAGAAGATCCAGTCGCCGGCCGGCGGCTCCAGGGCGCCCTTGAGCGCCGCCTCGCCCGGGTTGCTGATCGGGGTGATCGGCAGGCCGGCCACGTTGTGCGTGTTGTACGGGTTCTTCAGGTCGTTGATCTCGCTCTGCAGCAGGTCGTCGGAGTCCTTCGGATCCTTGCCCTGGAGGCGGAAGTAGTAGTTGATGCCGCTGTCGATGCCGAGGCACTTGCAGCCGATCTTGCCGGCGTAGACCCGGTTGTAGATCACCCGGGAGACCTTCGGCAGGTCCACGGCGTTGACCGACTCGGCCTCGGCGATCGAGGCGGTGATCAGCGCCTCGTACGGGCTGATCTTCCGCTCCTTCTGCGCCCGGTCGACGAAGTCGAGCTGCTGCGTGACGCGGAGGAACTCGTCCACCATCATCGACAGGATCTGCTCGGCGGTGGCCTTCGGCGGGATCTCGTAGGTGGACGGGTAGAGGAAGCCCTCGATGCTCTTCGGGCCCTTCTTGCCGTCCTCGCGGTTGAACCAGTAGGCGGGCACGCCCAGCTTGACCGGGTCCTTCGCGGCGGCCTGGAAGTCCTTGACCGGGATCTTGGTTTCCTTGGACAGGATCTGGTAGATGTTCAGGCTGATCGTGCCCTCGGGGATCGTCACCCCGTTGACCACCCGGCTCTTCGGGTCGAGCATCAGCGTGATCACGTCCGCGGCCTTCATCTGCTTGCGGACCTTGTACCGGCCGACCTGGATGTTCTTGCTGCGCGAGTTCGCGTCGGCGGCCTCGATGAACGCCTTGGTGCTCTTCACCACGCCGGCGTCGTAGAGGGAGTTTCCGATGTCGGTGAGGGTGTCGCCGGCCTTCACCTCGACCAGCGCCTCGCCCGTGCCGGGGCCGTCGTAGTCGGGGGTGACGAAGTGGTTGCGGATGCGGTCGAAGCCGACGTAGGCGCCGCCGCCGATGCCGCCGAGCAGCACGAGCGCCATCAGCAGGGCGAAGATCGTCTTGCCCCGGCCGCCACCCGACCCGCCGTTGCGCTTGCGCACGGCGCCGCGCCGGTGCCGGCCCTTCTCCCCCCTCTCCGCCTCGTCGAAGCCCAGGTCAAGATCGTCGATCATTGCGTCCGCCTCCGCTGCGCGTCCAGCCAGCTCTGCAGAATCTCCACCGCGGCGGCCTGGTCGACCACCGCTCGTTGGCGCTTTCCCCGGACGCCCCGTTCGGCCAGCCTACGACTCGCCACCACGGTCGACATCCTCTCGTCCGTCAGCGTCACCGGAATCGGCCCCATTACATCGGCCAATCGGCCAGCGTACGCCGAGACGTTCGCCGCGGCCGGTCCGTGCTTTCCGGCGAGGTTGACCGGCAGACCGACCACGATCTCGACCGCCTCGTGCTCGGCGGCCAGCCGGACCAGCTCGGCGATGTCCGTGGGCACCGCGTCCGGCGCGGCCGTCAGGTCGCGGGCGAGGGTGACCAGCGGGGTGGCCAGGATGCCGTGCGGGTCGGACCGGGCCACCCCGACGCGGACCTGCCCGACGTCGACGCCGAGCCGGACACCGCGGGACAGTTCAGCCATCTACCGGACACCTTTCCCCCGGTACGGGCCAGGGCGGACCCGGCGGTCCGCCCTGGCTTCCATCGGTGCGCACATCAGACGTCGGCGATCGCCTTCTCCACGGTGGCGAGCAGGTTCGGCGCCTCCGCGGCGGGCAGGCCGCCGCCCTGGGCGAGGTCGTCGCTGCCGCCGCCCCGGCCGGAGAAGGCCGCCTTCACCAGGTCCTTCGCGGTCAGGCCCCGCCCCCGGGCAGCCTGGTTCACGGCCACCACCAGGGACGCCTTGCCGTTGGCCCGGGCGGCCACCGCCACCACGGCCGGGCGGGCCGGGTCGATCCGGCCCCGGATCTCCTGGGCCAGGGTCCGCACGTCGTTGCCGGCCGCGCCCTCGGGCGCCTCGGTGCCGACGTACGCCACACCGCGGACGTCCTTCGCCTGCGCCGCCAGGGCCGCGGCCCCGCCGAGCACGAGCTGGGCGCGGAGCTTCTCCAGCTCCTTCTCCGCGTCGCGGAGCTGGGTGACGGTCTGCTCCACGCGGTCGGCAACCTGGTCGCCCGGCACGCGGAACAGCTCGGCGAGCCGGGAGACCAGCAGGTGCTCGCGGGCCAGGAAGCCGAAGGCGTCCATGCCGACCAGCGCCTCGATCCGGCGTACGCCGGAGCCGACCGACGCCTCGGAGAGGATCTTGACGAGGCCGAGCTGGGCCGAGCGGGCCACGTGCGTGCCGCCGCACAGCTCGCGGGCGTAGTCGCCGACCTCGACGACCCGGACCCGCTCGCCGTACTTCTCGCCGAACAGCGCCATGGCGCCGATCCGGCGCGCCTCCTCCTGCGTGGTGATGAAGGCGTGCACCTCCAGGTCGGCCAGGAGCACCTCGTTGACCTGCTGCTCCACGTCGTGCAGCACGCTCGGCGCCACCCCGGTCGGGGTGTTGAAGTCGAACCGCAGCCGGCCCGGCGCGTTCAGCGAACCCGCCTGGGTGGCCGACTCGCCGAGGAAGTTGCGCATGGTCTGGTGCACCAGGTGGGTCGCGGTGTGCGAGCGGGAGATGGCCCGCCGGCGGGACACGTCGATCTCGGCGTAGCCGGTCTCGCCGGCGCGCACCTCGCCGCGGAGCACCTTGGCCCGGTGCACGATCAACCCCGGCACCGGCTGCTGCACGTCGAAGACCTCGAGCTGGCCGCCGCCGACCGTGATCAGGCCCTGGTCAGGCTGCTGGCCGCCGCCCTCGGCGTAGAACGGGGTGGTGTCCAGCACCAGCTCGACCGTGTCGCCCTCGACCGCCGCGGCCACCTCGGCGCCGCCGGCCAGCAGCGCCCGGACCCGGGACTCCCGGTTCAGCTCGGTGTAGCCGGTGAACTCCACCGCCCCGCCGCCGTCCAGCACCGACCGGTACGCCGACACGTCGGTGTGCCCGGTCTTGCGTGCCTGGGCGTCGGCCTTGGCGCGGCTGCGCTGGTCGGCCATCAGCCGCCGGAAGCCCTCGGCGTCGACCTGCAGGCCCTGCTCGGCCGCGATCTCGAGGGTCAGGTCGATCGGGAAGCCGTACGTGTCGTGCAGCTGGAACGCCTTGTCACCGGAGATCGACGCCTGCCCGGCCGACTTGGTCTCCGCGATGGCGGTGTCCAGGATCGTGGTGCCGGCCCGCAGGGTGGCGAGGAAGGCGTCCTCCTCGGCGTAGGCGTACTGGGAGATCCGGCCGAACTCCTCGGCCAGCTCCGGGTACGACGGGGCCATGCAGTCCCGGGCCACCGGCAGCAGCTCGGGCAGCGCCCGGTCCTGGTAGCCGAGGAGGCGGACCGCGCGGATGGCCCGGCGCATGATCCGGCGCAGCACGTAGCCACGGCCCTCGTTCGACGGGGTCACCCCGTCGCCGATCAGCATCAGCGCCGTGCGCACGTGGTCGGCGATCACCCGCAGCCGCACGTCGTCCGGGTGCGACTCGCTGGCCACGTGGCCGGAGTGCGCGCCGTAGCGCTTGCCGGTCAGCTCGGCGGCCCGGTCCAGGATCGGCCGGACCTCGTCGATCTCGTAGAGGTTGTCGACGCCCTGGAGGATGGAGGCCATCCGCTCCAGGCCCATGCCGGTGTCGATGTTCTTCGCCGGCAGCTCGCCGAGGATCGGGTAGTCCTCCTTGCCGGTGCCCGGCCCCCGCTCGAACTGCATGAAGACGAGGTTCCAGAACTCCATGTAGCGGTCCTCGTCGACCGCCGGACCGCCCTCGCGGCCGTATTCCGGGCCGCGGTCGTAGAACAGCTCCGAGCACGGGCCGCACGGGCCGGGAATGCCCATCGACCAGAAGTTGTCCGCCTTGCCCCGGCGCACGATCCGCTCCGCGGGCACGCCCACCGAACGCCAGATCTGGAACGCCTCGTCGTCGTCCAGGTAGACCGTCGGCCAGATCCGCTCCGGGTCCAGCCCGAAACCGCCCGCCTCGACCGGCTTGGTGACCAGGTCCCAGGCCAGCGGGATGGCGCCGTCCTTGAAGTAGTCGCCGAAGGAGAAGTTGCCGTTCATCTGGAAGAACGTGCCGTGCCGGCTGGTCTTGCCGACCTCGTCGATGTCCGGCGTCCGGATGCACTTCTGCACGCTGACCGCGCGCCGGTACGGCGGGGTCTGCTGGCCCAGGAAGTAGGGGACGAACTGCACCATGCCGGCGTTGACGAACAGCAGGTTCGGGTCGCTGATGGCGGGCAGCGGAGCGGACGGCACCACGGCGTGGCCGTTGGCCTCGAAGTGGGCGAGGTACCGCCGCTTGATCTCCGCCGTCTTCATCGCTGGTGCTCCTCCGGGAAAATCTCTCGGTCGCCGATGCGCGGGTCCTCCCGCAGCTCGGCGAACTGGTCGTCGTACGCCTCGCCGCGGGCGAAGGCCTCGTGGATCTCCTGCTCGCGCTCGGCCATCCCGGCCCGGACGTCGTCCATGAAGCTCCGGACCGACTCGACGAGACCGCCGGCGGACTCGGACAGCCCGCTGGCGATGCCCGCCGGCGTGTACGCCTGCGCCGTCCGGGTGGCCTTACGGACCACCAGCACTCCCACGCCCAGGCCGATGCCCAGCCAGAACAACCGCCTCATGCTCTCATCCTCCCGCTGTTCGCCCGCCGGGTCAGCGGTTGCCGCGCCTGGCGGCCCGGCGCTGCTGCTTGATGGTGTCGCGCACCTCGCGCTCGGTCTCCGCGTGCCGGCGGGCGGCGGCGGCCTTGCGCACGCCGTAGCCGAACGCGGCCACCTTGACCAGCGGGTTCGCGGCGGCGGCGGAGACCACGGCGGCCAGGTTCGCCACGTTGGCGGTGACGTTCTGCGCGTGGGTGGTCATGGTGTCCACCTTGGCGAGTTGGAGGTTGACCCCGTCGAGCGAGGTCTGCACCTGCTCCAGTGCGGTGTTGACGTTCTTGACCGTGGTGTTCACGTCACCGAGCAGCGGCGCGGTGCGGTCGTTCAGGTCGGCGATCATGCGGGTCGTCGCGTCGACGGTGTGCCGCAGCCGCAGGATCGGCACCGCCAGCACGAGCACCAGCATCAGGAACGCGCCGGCCGCGATCAGCGCAGCGATCTCTCCACCACTCACGCCATGTCCTCCTCAAGCAGTGTCCCGGGACCCGACGCCTCGGGACGCGCGACCGTACCTACCCGGTCCGTCCCCTGCCGACCCCTGACCGGTCGGCGGGCGCGGGACGGGCCCCGCCAGCCCCAGACCCTACCGTCCGTGATGGAAACCGGCTCACGACGGTGAGGGTGTCAACTCGCCGAGCGGGTCGTCGGTGAGGGTCGGGTACGGATCCTCACCGGTGAGTGACGGATCGGTGGTGGGCTGTGGTCCGGTCCGCTCGTCGTCGATCGCGTTGCGCACCTTCACCGACACCAACGAGCCGGCGCACTCACCCGCTGCGGGCTTGGGCGCCGGAGACGGCGCGGGCTCACCTTCCACCGCTGGCGGCACGCAGGTGGGCTCGCGCACCCAGAGGTCGAGGGTGAGTTCGTCCCGCCGCCAGCAGGTGTAGCTCCCCTTGACCTGCTGCTCCGGGCAGCGGTCCACCTTCCAGCGCCCCCAGCCGTCCTTGGACAGGGCCGCCTCGTAGGCCTGGGCGGTCTCCTTCCAGGCCTTCTGCGACTCGACGGTGCGTTCCCGCAGCCGGCAGTCCTGGAGGCACCACCGGCTACCGCTGACGTTGTCGACCTTCTTCGTCGCCGCCCAGGACGGCACGCTCAGCGCGTCAAGGGTGTCGAAGACCGGGTCGTGGCTCAGCGTGCGCAGGCCGAAGAAGAGCGGCACCGCGCCGAGCAGCACCACGCTGACCAGGGCGAGGATGCCCATCCGCAGCCGCCGCCGCTCGCGCATCTGGCGGCGCAGCTCCGAGCGGGCGCCCCGCAGGCCGCCCGCCGCGTCGTCGGCCTCCCCGGCTGCGGCCTCGGCCCGCCGCAGCGCCGGTCCGGCGTCGTCGCCCGGCCCCGGCCGCGCCACCGCAGACTCACCCGGCGGTACGACCGCGGCGGCCCGCGCCACCGCCGGCGCGCCGGGCGGGACGACCGCAGCCGCCCGCGCCACCGCCGGCGCATCGGGCACCGGCGGCACGGCGCCCGG